>JBAVKY010000179.1:0-5308 GCA_049688555.1 Propionicimonas sp. | reverse complement strand
TTCCAGGGCCGGGCCGTGGTGCTGCTCGCGGCGGTGTGGGTCATGCTGTGGGGAGAGCCGTCGCTGCTGAACATCGGGTACGGACTGGTGCTCGGGTGGCTGATCACCGTGGTCTTCCGATTGTCACCGATCAGGTTCTATGGGCGCCTTCGTATCTGGCGGACGCTGGCGCTCGTGGTGACTCTGCTCTGGGATCTGGCCCGCGCGTCCGTCCAATTGGCACTGTTGGCCTTCCGGCCCCGGCTCACCCTGAGGCCGGGGATCGTCAAGGTGCCGCTGCGCAGTCACAACGACCTGTTCCAGGTCGCGGTGGCCGAACTGATCTCGATCGTTCCCGGCACCCTGGTCGTGGAAACGACGCGGCACCCGCCAGCTCTCTACCTGCACGTCGTCGACTTGTCGGCACCTGGGGCCATCGAGCACGAACGCGAGCATGCGGTCGTGATCGAGCGGCGATTGGTGAGGGCGTTCGGTAGTGCCGACGACATCGCCCAACTGGGCGACCCCGGGGACCAGCCCGGCTCACCAGGAGCGGAGGCGCCATGACGGTGATCATCGCGGTGGCGGCGGGGATGCTCGTGGTCGCCGCCGGGCTCGTCCTGTGGCGGATGGTGGCCGGCCCGACGCCCCTGGACCGAATTATCGCCGCTGACGTGATGGTGGGGATCGTGATCGCCTCCGTGGGCATCACGGCCGTGGTCTCCGGCAACGGGACCGGTTTGCCGATCCTGCTCGGGCTCTCGCTGATCGGCTTCACTGGTGCCGTCGGGGTGGCCCGGCTGATCGCGTCGCCCTCGACTGTTCGCCGGGTTTTCGACCGGCGTCAGGCGCTGCGGGAGGAGGACTCCGATGACAGCTGAAGCGGTGATGGATCTCCTGGGTGGGCTCTGCCTGGTGTGCGGGGCCTTCTTCTGCCTGGCCGCGGCGGTCGGCATCGTCAGGTTCCCCGACGTGATGACACGGATGCACGCCGCCACCAAACCGTCCGTATTCGGGCTGATTCTGGTGCTCCTCGGAGTGACCTTGAGCCTGCGTGATCCCAAAGTGTTTACCCTGCTCAGCCTCGCCGTCCTGTTCCAGATCATGACCGCTCCGGTGTCCGCCCACCTGGTGTCGCGGACGGCGCACCGCGGCGGGCTGTGGGACGCCGAGCACGCGGTCGTCGATGAACTCGCAGACGACATCGCTCGCCCGGACGCCGCGCACCGAGCCGGGTCAGCGGGCCGGGCGCCTGGTCACGATGCGATACCCGGCGCCGAGGGTCAGGACAGCCAATCCGCTGACCATGGCGCCGGGCGGTAGCGTCGCGGTCAGCGCCAGGCAGCCGAGGCACCCCACCGCTTGGACGGAGCGGGGAGTGCGTCGCTGGGCGGCGGGCTGGGTGAACGCGGCCAGGTTCGCCACGGCGTAGTACAGCAGCACGCCGAACGACGAGAACCCGATGGCCCCCCGCAGGTCGACGGTCAGCACCAAAGTGGTCACCGCGAGCGCCAGCACAACCTCCGCCCGGTGGGGAGTCCGCCACCGGGAGTGGACGGCGTCCAGCCAGACCGGGAGGTCCCTTTCCCGAGCCATGGCCAGTGTGGTCCGTCCGATTCCGGCCATCAGGGCCAGCAGCGCACCCGACGAGGCCAGGGCAGCGCCCACGCCCACCACCGGGACCGCCCAACCCCAACCGCGGGTGACCACCACGTCGGCCAGGGGAGCCAGCGATCCAGCCAAACCGTCCGCGCCGAGGACCCCCAGTGCCACCGTGGCGACCAGGGCGTAGACCATGACGACGATCCCCAGCGCGAGCAGGATCGCCCTGGGAATCGTGTGTGCCGGGTCGCGGACTTCCTCGCCGAGCGTGGCCACCCGCGCGTAGCCGGCGAAGGCGAAGAACATCAGTCCGGCTGACTGCGCCAGCCCGTACCAACCGTGGGAGGTACCGGGGGTAACCAGCCTGGAAAGGCCGCCAGCCTGGGTCAGGCCGGCGGCGACCACTACGGCCAGGCAGGCCAGCACGAGAATGACCCCCGCACGGGCGGCCTGGGCGGTTCGAGTGACGCCAAGGTAGTTGACGCCCGCCAACGCGAGCACCGCGATCGCCGCCACCGGTCGCTGCCAGGCCACGGGGACCGCATAGGCGGCAAACGTCAACGCCATGGCGGCGCAGCTGGCCGTCTTGCCGATGAGGAACGCCCACCCCGCCGTGAATCCCCACCAGGGACCAAGTTGCTCACGTCCGTAGACGTAGGTTCCGCCCGAAGTGGGGTACACCGCGGCCAGCTGCGCTGACGAGGAGGCATTGCACCACGCCACGGCGGCCGCGATGGCAAGCCCGAACAGCAGGTCGGAGCCTGCCACGGCGGCCGCTGGCGCGAAGACCGCGAAAACCCCGGCACCCAGCATCGAGCTCACCCCGACGAAGACGGCGTCGCTCAGCCCCAAGCGCCTGGCCAGCCCCGCGTGCTCCACGGGGGGAGACTAGCGGGCTGAGTCGAGAATCCAGTGAGGCGAGCCCCGCCGACTCAGGCGAACACCGCCATCCCGTACTTCCAGAAGATCAGCGCGACGACGGTGGCCAGCCACAGGGTCACGATCATGGCATCCAGTCCCATGCGCAGCCCTGCGGACAGGGTCGCCTGCAGCTTCGGGGAAAGGAAGAGATTGTTGTCCCTGATGTTCACATGGGTGAGCGAAGCGAAGACCAAGGTCGTCGACAGCGTCACCAACAGGCACCACGGGCACAGCGCACCGATGTGGAACATCGCCTCGTAGAAGAGCCAGTAGGCGAAGATCAGCCCGAGGGTGTACACGATCTGCGCCGCCAGCATGAACCCGCGCGGGAACTTCACTTTGGCCAGGCTCGCCACCGCGATCGTGATGACGACGGGCTCGGCGATCAGGCCGAGGAACGCGTTCGGGAACCCGAACAGGCTGGCCTGCCACGATTTGCCGACCGTCCCGCAGCTGATGGTGGCATTGATGTTGCACGAGAGCCCCACGTTCGGATCTGCCGCCAGCGCGACGGCGTCCACCGACAAGACGAACGAGGCAGTCAGGCTGATCAACGCCGACAGCAGCATCGTCGAGAAGATCCACGCGTTGCCCTGCCTGAACCGGTGGACGCGATCCAGTACGTCGCTCACTTGGAGGTCGTCGGTGACGGGGTTGCTGCGGTCGCGGCCGCCTCAACAGCGGTCTTCAGCGGGCCTGCCGCGTAGAGATTGCCTTCGAACTGTACTGAGTTGATCTTGACCGTCGGGGTGCCCGTGACACCGGAGTCGAACGCGGATGAGGTGGCCTTGGCCACGAAGTCAGCATTGGTGAGTGAGGCGAAGCTGGCGACCACATCATCGGTGACACCCGCCTTGCGAGCGATCGTGGCGATCTCGGCATCGCTCAGCCCGGCGGTGTTCTCCTGTGGCTGGTTGTCGAACAGGGCTGCGTTGAAGTCCAACACCTTGTCGGGCTGTGCTTTCGCGACAGTCACGAGGGCATTGGCTGCTCGCGTGGAGAACTTGGTGCCCTGCGATTGGGCGTCGAGGAAGGCCATCGGGTGGAACTCGATCCGTGCCTGCCCGGAATCGACAAGGCTCGCCAGGTCAGCGCGGTTCGCTCGCTCGAACTGCCCGCAGTAGGGGCACATGTAGTCCTGGTAGACGGCCAGCGTCACGGGGGCTTCGGCCTTCCCGACCACCACGGTGTAGTTGTCGGTGGTCCCAGCGGTGGGGCTGGACACCTGCGTGGCCTTGCTCGCCCCCAGCACCGCCCAGATGATGGTCCCCGCGATGGCCAGCAGGCCGATAGCGAGAATGCCGAAGCTCACCCAGGTGCGAACCTTTCGTTCCTTGGCGGCGCGTTCCTGCTCGGCGGCAAGTTGGGCGCGACGGCTGCCCTGCGGCACACCGCCCGGCTGGGTGGGCTTGTTAGGTGATTGCTTGCTCATGGTTGACTCTTTCGGTTCACGACGAGGCGCGGCCGTCGCCCGGGCTAGGAGGACGTCAGGGGGCGAGACCGCGAGGATGGGGCGCCGCCGAAGCGGGCGTGGTTGTCCTCAATGGAACGGTGGAGGCGGACCGCGACGAAGCTGTTGGCGTCGGATGGCCGCGTCCCGATCATGGACGATGACGACGGGTACCGGAACCGGTGTCGGCGGCACGACGATGGCGAACCAGGCGGTCACGATCTGGATCTGGTGGGCGACCCAGTGACGGGCCGCGCGCAAGGCTTTGCGTGCCCAGACGCCCGCCCCGAGGGTTCCGAGCAGCGTGACCAGACCAACCAGCACCGTTGAGAAGGACAGCGCCACCCAGAGATGGGCAACCTCGGAATAGTGAGGACCCGCGGCGAACTGGCCCTGGGGGCAGTCGCCACTGTCAGTGAGTAGCTGCAGGTGCAGGCCAAGCCAGGCACCGGACGGTGACTCGGTGAGACATCGGGGGAGGTCGCCGGTGATGGAGAGTCGAGGCAGTGCCCCGGCGGAAGCGAGCAGACCAACACCCGTGAGGAGAAGGGGTCTCCCCGCGCTCATCAGTCGCTGGAACGTCACCGGGCGCCTTCCGCGTTAGGGATCGAGTGGCTGATCGTGGGCCAGTCTAGCCGGGGACGCGACTGGGGTGCCGGCGGGGTACCTTCGGGGGAATGGGGTGGTCGGCGATCGAGCTGCTCCGGCGACGCGATGGCGGGCGCCCCACGGAAGTGGACATCTTCGCGGGCGCGGTGTTGGAACGTGGGGCGGTCCACGGGCTCGACGTGCCGGACAACGCCACCCTCCATGGTTTGCCCAAGGCGGCCGAACAGCTCGCCGACTCAGGGACTGAGGCGAGGCGTGGTGAGTTCGGGGCTGGAAGGGGTGGACGTCGCTGGGGCGGACCTCGCTACGATCTGGCTCAGCCGAGATCGGAGTATCCATGGCCGCCAGTAGCGAATTACCTCCCACGCCGGGTCAGTCCGTCCCGGCGGGCGGGGCCCCGACCCGCGCCGAACGCCTGGACCGCTTGTCGTTCGGCCGCCAGCACACCCGGCTGCTGGTCGGCTCGGGCGTCGGGTGGGCGCTGGATGCCATGGACGTCGGCTTGATCTCGTTCGTCATGGCCGCGCTGGCCACGCAGTGGAAGCTCGACCCGACCACCTTGTCGTGGATTGGTTCCATCGGTTTTGTGGGAATGGCGCTCGGGGCGAGTCTGGGCGGCCTGCTGGCGGACCGGATCGGTCGCCGTCAAACGTTCGCCCTCACCCTGCTGGTGTACGGGCTGGCGACCGGCGCCTCCGCGCTGGCCGGCAGCGTCGCGGCGCTGATCGTGCTGCGATTCATCGTGGG
>JBAVKY010000178.1:0-1513 GCA_049688555.1 Propionicimonas sp. | reverse complement strand
GCCGCAGGGTGTTCACCCGCCCGTTGCGGAAGCCGGGGACCATGTAGTTGTACGGAACCCCCAGGACGTTCCAGCCCGGCAGCCAGCGCGTGCGTTCTCGGCCGTCGGCGCCGGTGTACTTCTCGGTGAAGCCACCGAAGTCCACCTGGACGGCGGCCTCCGGGTGCGGGAATTCCCACGGTCCGCCGAGGGCGAGCCAGGTGTCGGGCTGCTCGACCTGGCGTCCGTCCACGAAGGTCTGCCGGAAGATTCCGTATTCGTAACGGATCCCAAAGCCGATGCACGGCACGCTCATGGTGGCGAGGGAATCGATGAAGCAGGCGGCAAGGCGTCCGAGGCCACCGTTGCCGAGGCCTGGTTCGACCTCCTGCGCCCGGAGGGTGGCCAGGTCGAGGCCACAGGAGGCCATCGCCTTCGCCGCGATGTCGTTGAGCTCCGTGGCGAGCAAGGCGTTGCCGAGTTGGCGCCCCAGCAAGTACTCGGCCGAAAGATAGCCGACGGCCTTCACCTTGGTCTTCTGCTGCTTGCGGGTCGTCTCCAGCCAGCGTGCCATCAGGTAGTGGCGAACCGTCCGTGCCAACGCCAGGTACTGGTCATTGATGGTGGAACGCGACAACGCCACGCCCTGACCAGTGTTCAACTCGCGCAGGAACTCGCGGACAAAGCCGTCCACGGAATGCGGGGGGGCGGTCACGGGCGCCAACGCGACAGGGTGGGTCGGGGCGAAGACCGGACCCAGCCGATGCAGCTCGGTCGTGGGCGATTCGTCGGCTGGCGGGGAGGCAGCTGGCATCGGGACTGCGTCGAGCGTTGCGTAGTCGTTCACGGACGTACGGTAGCTAGAACCCGGCGCATTTGGGTAACGGCTTCAGGGGCGGACACTCCAGGCGCCGGATGTCCGCGCTGCGGCGGCGTGTCGGCCACCGTCGCGAGGTGTGAAACACGGGGCGAGGTGACTTCGCATGGGTTTTGAATTGCCAAGAGTTTAGATACCTTAACTTTCATGGAGGTCAAGGCTGTCGACGCCGGGGGGTCGGGCGTCCGCGTCAGGGCTCGCGGTCGGCTCTCATGGTTGTGGGGGCCCGCCTTCGTGGCTGCCGTGGCTTATGTGGATCCCGGCAATGTCGCGGCCAACCTGACCGCTGGCGCACGCTACGGCTACCTACTGCTGTGGGTCCTGGTCGTCGCCAACAGCGTGGCGGTAGTGGTTCAGTACCTCTCGGCCAAGCTGGGGCTTGTCACGGGGCAGAGCCTCCCCGAATTGGTGGGGTCCCGGCTGCCGACGTGGCCCAGGCGCCTGTTCTGGGTGCAGGCAGAACTCATTGCGGCGGCGACGGATCTGGCGGAAGTGGTCGGCGGTGCGATCGCACTGCAGATCCTGTTCGGGCTACCACTCTGGTTGGGCGGCCTGATCGTCGGGGTCGTGTCGATGGTGCTGCTGTCGGTGCAGACCAGCTACGGCCAGCGTCCGTTCGAGATGGTGCTGATGGGGCTGCTGGGGGTGATCGCGGCG
>JBAVKY010000177.1:0-1835 GCA_049688555.1 Propionicimonas sp. | reverse complement strand
GGGGAGCGCAGGCCGCCGCAACTGGCGTGACCTCGACTCGCTAGGATGAGGCGACCGGGCGAGGTCGCATAGTGGTCTAGTGCAGCCGCCTTGAAAGCGGCCGAGTGTCAAAGCTCCGTGGGTTCGAATCCCACCCTCGCCGCCCGCGGCGATGTCGACCAGGGGAGCGTTTCGCAGTGACCACGACACACCAGATGAAGCCACGTCCACCGGTGCGTGCTTTCGCAGTGGCCGCCGGAATGGCCGTCCTTGCCGTGCTGCTGTTCATGTTGCCCAGGTGGTTCAGCTGGCCCGTGGTCTTCCCGATCCTCGGCGGAATCGTGCTGGCGCTGGCACTGGGGCTGGTCGTTCTCGCGATCGCCGCGACCCGCCGCATGGCGGTCACCGTGGTGCTGGACGACGCGGGCCTGCGCGTCCAGGGTGCCGGAGGCACCCAGTCAGCGGAATGGGCGGACGTCGTGAAGGTGACCCGGACGACAGGCCGGATCACCTTGCACCGTCGCGATGGCTCGCGCGTCTCGCTCGTCATGCCGCGCGGTGGAGCCGGCAACTTGAACGCCCTCGGCGTCGACATCGCCAAGCGACTGGACGTCAACCGCGGCTATCAGTCCTGACGAGGCCGCTCACTCGGCAGGGTGGTAAGCACACTGGTCGTCGAGGTCGTCACTCTTGGCCTTTGTCGTGGGCGAGCTGGACGGCTTCGCCGAGGCGCTGCCCGAGGGCGACGCCGACATCGACGGCGACGCAGACGCAGTCGCGGAGGCATTGCTCTTGTCGGCTTCCTTGAGCGCCTTCTTCACCCGCGCCTGAACGGCCGTCCAGTTCGGGTTGGCGCTCACCCACCCACCTTCACCCGCCCGGAAGACGACGCTGCGTAGCTTGGTGCCGTGCACCCGATCCGCGAGGGTGAGCATGGCCGGCAGCATGTTGCGGGGCACGTCGGTCTCGATGGTCTTCTCGCCGGCTTGGGCGACCTTCTGGTAGTTCAGCAGCACGTTCTGAGGGCTGGCCTGCTGCACGACGGCGTTGATGACGCAGCGCTGGCGTTCCATCCGGCTGTAGTCGTCGAGACCGTAGCGACCGCGTGCGTACCACAGCGCCAAGCGCCCCTTCAGATGCTGGTTCGGGCCAGGCTCGATGTAACCCTCGGGCGGGATGTGGGCGTCGGTCTGGCCACCGATCGGCACCCGGTAGTTGAAGTTCACCGTGATGCCGCCCAGGGCGTTGATGAAGTCCTTGAAGCCGTCCATGTTGACCTTGACGTAGTAGTCGATGTCGAGGCCAAGGGCTTCACCGGCCGACACCTTCATCACGTCCGCAGCGAAGTTCTTGGTCTTGCCCAGCACGTCGTTCGGCACCGTGCTCGGCACCATGCGGTACATCGCGTTCAGGAAGTAGGAGGCGTTGGCCGGGTTGACCCCGTCGTAGAAGCCGTTGGGGTAGTACTTGTGCAGCGGGGAGTCGGACGGGAAGGGCATCCGTGCTGTGTTGCGCGGCAGTGAGAAGAGCGTCGTGGCGCCGTTCTTGGTGTCGATCGAGGCGATGATCACCGTGTCCGTACGGTCTCCCAGCTTTGCGGACCGGTCATTGCCGGAGTCGCCGCCGAGGATCAGCACGTTCAATCGAGCCTTGTCGGCCCACGGGTCAGCCTGGTTGGTGATCGTCGGTTGCGTTGCGCTCTGGCTGTCGCTCGGATCGAAGATCGCGTTGACTAGCCCCGCGGTGGTGTAGGTGAAGTTCGCCGCGAGCGCCATCGGAGCCGCCACCAGGAAGGACAGGACGCCAACCAGGGCAGCTCCGGCAACCCGCTCCACCATCGTGGGGCGGGTCGGCCT
>JBAVKY010000176.1:0-3166 GCA_049688555.1 Propionicimonas sp. | reverse complement strand
CGTCAAGCGCTGTGGACGTCCGGCGCTGTGGACGTCCGGCGCCGTAGGCGTCCAGCGGTCGTTGTCGGGAGTTGACCGGCTCCCGACCACGACCGCCCGCCAGCGATCTGAGAAGGACAGTCGATGGGTGGGGTAGGGATGAGTGGGGTAGGGATGAGTGGGGACGAAGTCGACTTCGAGGTGATCGTGATCGGCGCCGGCGTGGCCGGGTCGGTGTGTGCCTACCAACTGGCCCAAGCTGGGCACGAGGTGCTCCTGGTCGAGCGGGGCATCGAGCCGGGATCGAAGAACCTCTCGGGCGGGGTGTTCTACTGCCGGGTGATGGAGCAGGTGTTCCCCGGCTTCGTGGAACAGGCCCCCGTGGAACGCACGATCACCCGCAACGTCCTCAGCTTCCTCAACCCCACCTCGCACGTGAACATCGACTACTGGGACGACCGGCTCGCCGACCCGGTGAACGCGGTCTCCATCCTGCGCGCGAAGCTGGACGCCTGGCTCGCCGGCCAGTGTGAAGCCGCGGGTGTCATGGTGATGCCAGGCGTCCGGGTGGACGGCCTGCTGCTCGAGGGCGAACAGGTCGTCGGAATCCGGGCCGGCGAGGACGAACTCCGCGCGCACATCGTGGTCGCCGCCGACGGGGTCAACTCATTCATCGCCCAAGGCGCAGGGATCCGTCCGAAGGAACCCCCCAAGCACCTGGCTGTGGGGGTGAAGTCGGTCATCGGGCTGCCCAGACAGGTGATCGACGATCGTTTCCGCCTGACCGGAGACGAAGGCGTCGCCTACGCGGTGGTGGGGGACTGCACCGAGTCGATAGCCGGCGGCGGCTTCCTCTACACCAACGCGGAGTCGGTGTCGGTCGGCGTCGTCCTGCGGCTCGACGACCTCCAGGCCAAGAGCAGATCGGCCTCCGACGTCCACGACCACTTCCTGGCGCACCCGGCCATCGCGCCACTGCTCGCCGGTGGTGAGCTGCTCGAATACGGCTGCCACCTCACCATCGAGGACGGGCCGGCCATGGTCGCTCACGACCTCACCCGCCCCGGCCTGATCCTGATCGGCGACGCCGCCGGCTTCACCCTGAACACCGGCCTCACGATCCGCGGCATGGACCTGGCCGCCGGTTCTGCCCTGGCTGCGGCGACCGCCATCACCCGAGCGCTGGCATCCGGCGACCTGTCGCAACAGGCGATGGACGTGTACCGGGCCGAACTTGCGACATCGTTCGTGGGTGCGGATCTGAAGACCTACGCGAAGGCGCCCGCATTCCTCGAGAACCCGCGCCTCTACCGCGACTACGGACTACTGCTCGCGGACGTATTCCACGGCATCTACGACCTCGACTTGACCCCACGCCGACACCTGCTGCCGACGGCACTCGCCGCGTTCAGGAAATCCCGACTCAAGCTCACCCACCTGACCCGCGACGTCTGGTCGGGGGTGCGCGCACTGTGAAGGAGAACACGATGGCTCACTTCGGCAGCGTGACCGAGCGGCTCGCACGCAACACCTACCACCTGGACGAGACGATGCCCCACATCGAGGTCCACCAAGCAGTCGCGCGCGCCACCGGAACGGGTGCCCTGCTGGTCCGGGTGTGCCCGGCGCACGTCTACTCCCAGAACGCGGACGGGACCATCGCCGTCGAGTACGCGGGCTGCCTCGAATGCGGCACCTGCCTCGCCGTGGCCGCCCCCGGATCCCTTACCTGGCACTACCCCCGAGGCGGCTTCGGCATCGCCTTCCGTGAGGGCTGATTCCGGCGGTTGGTGACCGTAGACTCGGCGAGGTGGCGGACCTGCTGAACCACCCGCTCATCGCAGCGCGGTACTTCTTTCCCGGCGGACGGCCCCCCGCGTCCCGGATCGAGATTCCGGTGGCGGGGGCGGTGCTGGCTTGCGGGATTCACCGAGTCGACCCGGACGGGTACACCGTGGTCCACTTCCATGGCAACGGCGAGGTCGTCGCCGACTGGCAAGGGGTGCTGGATCGGGCCGTCAACCGCTTGGGGTGGGACCTGTTGCTCGCCGAGTACCGCGGCTACGGTGGCTCGACCGGTGAACCACTGCTGGGCAAGATGCTCGACGACGTCGGTGCCGTCATCGCTGCCGCCGGACCCCCGGAGAAGTTGGTCGTGATGGGCCGCTCGGTCGGGTCCTTCTTCGCCCTAGAGGCGGTCAGCCGGTTCCCGACCATCGCCGGCCTGATCCTGGAAAGCGCGATCGCCGACCCGCTGGAACGCATCCTGCTCCGCATGACTCCCAGCGAACTCGGCGGCTCCCGCGACGACGTCACCTCGATGGTGCAACGCCTCGATCACCGGGCCAAGATCGGAGGTTTCGCCGGCCCGACCCTGATCATGCATACCCGCTTCGACGGTCTGGTGGACGTGAGCCACGCGCTGCGGCTGGCGGAATGGGCCGGTGGCGAAACCACGCTGCGCCTCTTCGATGCGGGAGATCACAACTCGATCCTGTGGGAGAACGCCGACGACTACCTCATGGCGGTCGCCGACCTCCTGGCGGCGGTGCGGGCACGCGGCTGACGACGACGGTGCGGGCACGCGGCTGGCGACATGGGCAGGGGGCCCGGGCGGAGCATCCTTTGGAGCGCTGCGGCAGGGTCTGGTTGACCGGTGGCGTGAGGATGGACTGGTCTGCGATCTTGGTCCAGGCGTGACCTTCGCCAGGCTTTGCCACGGCGAGCCTGGGTTGGAGTGGTTTGTGGCGTCGCGGGCAGCCCAGCCCCTGCGGGCGTGACCGCGGCTCGGGGTCGGGTTGGGACGGGCGAGGGCAGCCCAGCCCCCGCAGGCGTGACCGCGGCTCGGGGTCGGGTTGGGACGGGCGAGGGCAGGCAAGCTCCCGCAGGGCAATGCCGCAGCCGTGACCGAGCTCGGACAGGCCCTGGCAGCCCCCAGATTCCGCCGGGAGCAAGCAGCAGAGACCCGCCCCGAGTCGCGGGGCAACGGGGGTCAGGCTGCTGGTGGTGCGGTGCCGGGTGGTGCGGTTCCGGGTGGTGTGGTCCCGTCTTGCGGTGGTCCGGCTTTGGTGAAGCGGGTGTGGCGGATGGGTTGTCGTTGGGGGTCGATGCGGGCCGGGGGGATCGCCTCAGGGATACCGTCGGCGGCGATGCGGATCTCCCACTGGTCCCGGTTGCCGTGTTTGGC
>JBAVKY010000175.1:0-1804 GCA_049688555.1 Propionicimonas sp. | reverse complement strand
GAGCAGACCTGGTCGGGGCGGAGCCCGCTGGGGGGACGGGCGGCGGGAATAGCCGCCGAGGGTGAGGGGGTCAAGCAGGCTGGGCGGCTAGCCTGAGGCCATGAGTCGCATCATCGCCGGGGCCCGTAAAGGCCACCGCCTGGCGATGCCGAGCCACAGTGAGACCCGTCCGACCTCCGACCGGGTGCGAGAGGCTGCCTTCTCGCTGATCGCAGACTGGGCAGGGACGGCTGGGCAGCCCGCGGCATCGACCTTGACCGGGCTGAGCTTCCTCGACCTCTACGCCGGCTCCGGTGCGGTTGCCCTCGAGGCAGCAAGTCGGGGTGCCGCCCCGGTGTGGGCTGTCGAATCCGATCGCGCCACCGCCGAGGTGGCCCGACGTAATGCGGCGGCGACCGGCCTACCCGTCACGGTCTACGTCCGGGCGGTGGTGCCCTTCCTAGCCACGAACCCGGCCGCTCAGTTGCCCCGTAACTACGACGTGGTGTGGGCCGATCCGCCGTATTCGCTGCCCACCGAACGGCTGGAGGCCGTTTTGGCCCTGTTGCTGGCCGACGATTGGGTCGCCCCGCGTGGCCTCGTCGTGGTCGAACGTTCTGGTCGCGACCGAGCGCCCCGGTGGTCCGGCGGCGTGGAGGAATGCTGGGATCGGAGCTACGGTGAGACGACTCTGTACTTCGCGATGAAGGGCCACTGATGACCGCCATCTGCCCGGGGTCCTTCGACCCCGTGACCTACGGGCACCTCGACATCATCCGTCGGGCCGCGGCGCTGTTCGGGGACGTCATCGTGGCCGTGGGTCGCAACTCGGCCAAGAACTACCTGTTCGACACCGACGAACGCATCGAGTTGCTCCAGGCTGTCACAGCCGACATCGCGGGAGTGAGGGTGCTCGGGTTGGAGGGGCTCCTCGTGGACTTCGCCGCCGTCCACGGTGCGTCCGTCGTGGTCAAGGGATTGCGCTTCGCCTCGGACTTCGACTTCGAACTGCAGATGGCCCACATCAACGGCATCGTCGGCGGGATCGAAACCGTCATGTTGCCAGCTTCCTCGGTGTGGTCGACACTGTCTTCGACCATGATTCGCGAAGTGGCTTCTTATGGTGGAGACGTCTCGAGCTTCGTCCCTGCCATCGTCGCCGAGCGGATCGCGGCGAAAGTGAACCCCGACGAGAAGGATCCCACCGATGGTTGATCGCACGATGGAGGTGCTGGCTTCCCTGCGCTCCCTCGTCTCAGGGGCCAAGGCAGTCCCCATGTCCGCTTCTTGCATGGTCAACCGAGCCGAAGCGGTAGCGCTGATCGACAAGGCCATGGCGGCGCTCGCCGAAGATGTCGGCGAGGCGCAACGCGTCACCGCCACGTCGCTGGAGACCCTCGAGCGAGCGCAGCTCGAAGCGGCCCAGATCATCGCTCAGGCCGAAGTGAAGGCGTCCTACCTAGCGAGCACGGCTCCGGTGATGGAAGAGGCCCGGCGCAAGGCCCACTTGCTGGAGGTGAAGGCGATTGGCGAGTCCGAAGCGCTGAAGCGCGAGGCCGACACCTACGTCGATGCCCGCATCGCAAGCTTCGAAGCGGCGCTGCAGAAGACCCTCGCGCAAGTGGCGACGATGCGCGCCCGGCTGTCGAGCAGGTCGTCGCTTGACGCCAGCGAAACTCAGACGCTGCCGAGGCCGAACTCCTGACGGCCAGCGTTTTGGCCCCAGCCCCGCCGCCACGGTAGAGTCATTCCTTGGTTATGACGCTGTCACGCCACCGATGAAGGGACTGTCGTGCCTCACCGCCATCCCGACCCTCGCTCCGGG
>JBAVKY010000174.1:0-2700 GCA_049688555.1 Propionicimonas sp. | reverse complement strand
GGGGAGCGCCGCCGCCGCCGCCCGGCTGGCGTGGCAGGCGGCTTGGCCCAGCGCGGCGCCTGTCGCCGCCAGGTTGCGCAGCACGTGTGCCGGAGCCATCTCCTGCGCTGCCAATGACCAGGCGAGGTGGCGCAGTCGATTCACGCGGTCGGTCAGTTCCACCATCGGGCCCTGGGCTGTGCAGACTGCTGGCCGGGCGACGGTGATGGCTACCGGCGCGGGCGGAGATGCGATCCTGCTTGGTTCGGGTCTGGGGTAATCGCCGGCGGGATCGGCCCTGTCCTGCAGCATCGATGCGGGATTGCCGATCCCCAGCTCCTCGGCCCGAGCGCCCAAGGCAGCGCAGGAGTCGGCAGCGGCCGCCACGAGGTCCCTCCAACTGCGGCTGGCGGCACCGAGTACCGCTGGGTGACGCAGCCGTGAGGCTTCGGGGCTGCGCGGGGCACCCGCCGGGGTGTGATGCGTGGCCCACAGATCGGCCGCCGCCCGCGTCAGGCGGGCGCTGTGGTCCAGGGCGACCCCAGGTTCGGTCGACGGGCCTGGTGCTGTCCACGCGCGTGGCCGCGCGATCGATTCCAGCCTCTCAATCAGCGGCAGGTCTCGCGGCTCCCCACCGGGCGCGGCAATGGTCCGGCCGAGGTGAGCCAGGGCGGCGGTCAGGTCCCGGTGGGCGGCAACTGCGTCCTCCAGAGTGCCCGGATCCGGGAGGTTCGATGCCGTCGTCGCGGCCCGGGCCAGTGCGATCCCCTCGAGTGCCGCGTGGGTCAGCTCTGCATATGTGGTCGAGTGGCTCATGGAAGCTGCCCGGTCTCGCGGATGCCCGCGGCCATCGTGCCCACCGGGGACGGATCGGGAAGCCCCATGGGGCAGGCGGCGGCGCTCCTCATGCGCCAGGCGGTGAAGAGGCCCTTGGCAGGTCGCATGCGTGCGACGACCTTTGGATCTGGGGCCTGGGGCGTGGTTTCACTCATGCGGGATCCTCTTGATGCTCGAGTCCGGGAAGGGCCGGCAGGCACCTGCTGGCAAGTGAGTTGGGCCCGCGTCGTCCGGAGCCGTCTCACATGACAAATGCGTTGGGCAGGGCCCCACTTGGGGACTCCGGTGGCAGACAGCTGAAGGTCGTTCTTGCCGGGCAATCAGTTGTTCGATCCGGCGTGCTCAGCGTCCGGCCTCGACTGTCGCGGCCCGTGTCCGCGACGTGGCGTCGCTTGCTCATCGGGGCAACGCTGTCGAACCGCGAGGCGTTCATCGCTCGTCGGCCGGCTCAGGTGGCTGTGGGCATGCGGTGGAGACCGAGTTGTTGCCAGGCCAGATGGGAGCTGTCGCTGCAGGGCGTCGGTCGGTTCGTCGTCACGACGGAGGGGCGGGACCCGGTTGCCGCATGCATGCGGGGGCGGCCAGGCAACGTTCTTGGCAAGTCCGAACGTGCAGTGTCGTCCTGTCTCGACAAGCGGAAGGAGCGCTGATGAGCCTTACCCAGGATCGCATCCGGGAGCATCTGGACCGGGTCGATTCCGAGGGCTGGAACGGACCGGCCGGGCGTGAGCTCCTGGAGCTCGTTCGTCGCGAAATCGTCCGCCCACTCGTGCGCCGATCCGGCCTGAGCGGGTTGGCAGCCGACCAAGCCGAGGCGACTGGATGGGAGGTCGCGTGGGAGACCCTTGCCCGACCGTCCACGCGCATCAGCGACAACCCAGGGGGCATGGTGTGGGTGGCAGTCCGCAGGTCCATCAACGTCGAGGCTGCGCAGCGTGCGTGGCCATCCGGCCGTTCCCTCGACGCCCAGTCGAGTCAAGCCGCCGCCGACGCGGGGGGTGACGCACCGGTCCTCACGTGTGGGGCGTTCGGCGGTAGGGGCGGCGTGGGCTCAGGCAGAGGCGGAGCCGGCCCCCTCCTTTCCCTTGATGTCGCGCTGGAAGTCGGCTTCGAGCCCCCGGACAAGAGCTCTTCCGGCTCTGCATCGGATCTGGGCCCGACTCTGGACCGCATCGCCGAAGCTCTCGAGGCGCACCAGTGGACTGCCGAGGTGGTGCGCGATGCGGTTGCGATCATCGCGGAGAACGTCCGGTCCGATCCCGGCGGTGGGCTTGCCGCGCCGTGGCGATGGGTCGCGCTTCGACTTGGGATTGCCGAGTGGCGGACCCGACGACTGGCCGAACTCCTCCTTGGCGGAGCGGGCTGGCCGGGGTTGGTGGCTCGCATGGCACAGGACGGCGAAGGGGTGCTTCTGGACCCGGCTGTCGTGGGTGCCATGAGATCGACCGGGTCTCGCTGGGCTCCCACGCCCCGCGCACTACTGGCCGGGACGACCCTCGGCCACGCTGCCGACGCGACTGACAGCGGCCACCGACGCGCGCTGAACCGCTCAGCCGCGTCTGTCAGGAGGTCCGCATGAGCTGGGAGTGGGCGTCTATGGCACGCCAATCGCCGAGAGAACGGGAGGATTTGGACAATTCATACCTAAGGCTTAGGATTCGCTCGATTGGCGGATTCGGTGGGGTCCTGGGGTTCACCGAGCCGCAGTCGATTGCGCCGTGCAAGTTGAAAGGGGGAGGCGCAATGCGACGGACGTTCGTTCCGGTTCGTCATGCCTCGTCTGAGACTTCGAATGCCGAAGATGCCAGGCGCCTGCGACCAGAAGCCCAGCCCACCCACCCATGCGTCCACTAGAAGGCACCATGCCCGCACCTTCCCATGCTT
>JBAVKY010000173.1:0-17167 GCA_049688555.1 Propionicimonas sp. | reverse complement strand
GGCAGTTCCACGAGGGTCAGCTGATGCGTTGGCCCGCCTCGAGGTATAGCGTGCGGCCCTCCTCGCGGGCGGCCAGCGCGGCCGAAAGTCTGCCCCGCGCATGGGGGGCCATCCGGTCGGCAGCGTTGGCGGGGGACAGCCAGTGCACTGACCTGATCTCGCGCAGGTCCGGGCGAAGGAGCAGCTTGGAGCGTGGGTTCAGGACGCCGCCATCGAAGATCAGTTCCAGGGCGTCCTCCCACCCGAGGTACGGCGCCAGCCACTCGACGACCAGGAGCCGCCCAACGCTGACGTCGTAGGACAGCTCCTCCTTGACCTCTCGGGCGGCCCCTTGGCGCGGGGTCTCGGTGACGTTGAGGATCCCACCTGGCAATTCCCAGTCCGTCTTGAACGAGGTCTCCAGCAGGCAGATCGCCCCGTCGTCGTCGGTGAGTAGCACGTGGGCGATCGCTCGCTTGCGGGGCGTGACGCTGTTCATCACGCCGGTGAAGCCGGCAGTGCCGCCGACCTCACCACGCAACAAGGAATAGCCCGCTTCGTCTCGCAGCCCGCCGTCCGGACCGCGTAGCCGCTGCCGCCGGAAGGCCTCCATCCGGAAGCCGGCCCGATGCAGCGCCTGCCGCCGCGGCCGATCGTCGCTCGCCACGTCCACTTCGATCCGGTGCACCTCCGGATTCCCGAAGGCATGCCGACAGGTCGTCACCAGCAACAGGTCGTAGCGTTCCGGCCGGTCATCACCGGTGAACTGAACGCGGGCAACCCCAGAATCGACCTGAAAGGGAAGGTCGTCGCGGATCATTCCTCAGCAACGTAACGGAAGTAGACCGCCCCCAGAGGTGGCACAACAATGGTGGCGCTGGCGGGGTAGCCGTTCCAGCCTTCATCGGAAGCCACGACCTGACCCAAGTTCCCGTGGGCGTTGGAACCGTCGTAGATGCCGGAGTCGGAGTTGAAGATCTCCTCCCACACCCCGGCGCTCGGCAAGCCGAGTCGGTAGTGCGTCCACGGTTCGGAGGAGAAGTTGATAATCACCGCTATCTGCTGACCCTCGGAATCACTGCGCACCCAGGAATAGGTGTTGCCGCCGGCGTCGTCGGCATTCAGCCAACGGAACCCAGCCGGATCGGAGTCGAGCTCCCACATTGCGGGGTTGGCCACATAGAGCTCGTTCAGGTCCTTGATCATCCGTTGCAGGCCGTGATGTCCCCACAGGTCGCTCACCCACCATTCCAGGCTGGCTGACTCGTTGAATTCCGTCCGCTGTCCGAACTCGCAGCCCATGAAGATCAGCTGCTTGCCGGGGAAGGCCCACATGTAGGAGTAGAACGCGCGCAACGTGGCGAACTGACGCCAAGTGTCCTGGGGGATCTTGTTGATCATGGAGCCCTTGCCGTGCACCACTTCGTCATGGCTGATCGGCAGAATGAAGTTCTCCGAGTCGGCATAGACCATCGCGAACGTCATCTCGTGGTGGTGGTACTGCCGGTAGATCGGTTCGAGCGCGAGGTAGCGCAGCGAATCGTTCATCCAGCCCATGTTCCACTTGAACCCGAAGCCGAGACCTCCGGCGTCCACCGGTTTGGTGACCCCACCGAACGAGGTCGACTCCTCGGCGATCATCACGACACCAGGCACCCGCTCGTAAAGGTGACGGTTGACGTAACGCAGGAAGTCGATGGCCTCGAGGTTCTCATTGCCGCCATAGATGTTGGGGACCCACTCCCCGTCCTCGCGCGAGTAGTCGAGATAGAGCATGGACGCGACCGCGTCTACCCGCAAGGCGTCGATGTGGAACTCCGTCACCCAGTACAAGGCGTTGGAGACCAGGAACGACTTCACCTCGTTGCGCCCGTAGTTGAAGATGTAAGTGCCCCAGTCCGTGTGCTCACCCTGGCGGGGGTCGGCATGCTCGTACAGCGCGGTGCCGTCGAAGCGTCCCAGTGCCCAGGCGTCCTTGGGGAAGTGACCCGGCACCCAGTCGAGGATGACGCCCACGCCGGCCTGGTGGAGCCGGTCGACGAGGTAGCGGAATTCGTCTGGGCGCCCGAGCCTTGACATTGGAGCGAAGTAGTTGGTGACTTGGTAACCCCACGACGGCTCGAACGGGTGCTCGGTGACCGGCATCAACTCGACGTGCGTATAGCCCTGCCAGGTCACGTACTCGACCAGCTCGTCGGCCAGTTCGAGGTAGCTCTTGCCCTTGCGCCAGCTGCTGAGATGGACCTCGTAGATCGACATCGGGCTCTTGTGCGGGACGACCTGCGCACGGTGCTCCATCCAGGCGTCATCGGCCCAGATGTACTTGCTCTCGTACACGATGGAGGAGTTTGCCGGGGCCTGCTCCGCGAAGCGGGCCATCGGGTCGACCTTCTCCCGCCAGACACCGTCCTCGCCGCAGATGTTGTACTTGTAGAGCGCACCGGTTCCGACACCCTCGATGAAGGTCGCCCAGATTCCGGAACCGGGCACGAGATGCATCGCGTCGCCGGTCCACCAGTTGAAGTCGGCGTTGAGCCGGACTTCGCGAGCATTCGGGGCCCACACGGCAAAACGGGTTCCGTGGATTTCGCCGCGCTCGTCGTCGAAGAGGGTGATCTCGTGCGAACCGAGCCGACGCCAGCACTCGGTGTCACCACCGTTGTGGAATCCCTCGAGGTCCCACCCGGTAAGTCCACCAGCCAGATCGTGTCCCATCACTTCTCCTCAGTGTTCGTGGGCAGTGGGGCCGACGGTGATCCCACCAGCCCATCTTGTACCGCCGACAGCGGAATGTGTGCCCAATCGGGTCGATTGCGTGTCTCATAAACGACTTCGTAGATGGCCTTGTCGACCTCGTAGGCGCGCAGCAGCCCTGGATCGGATCCGGCGGGCCCGGCGTAGCCGGCAAGGAAGGCGGCGCGGCCCTCACGGCACCACCTCATCGCCTCGGTTCCAGATGGCTCGGCGTGTGCGGAACGGGCGTAGTCCAGGGACCGGAGCAGACCGGCCACATCACGCCACACGGTGTCGAACTCGCGGCGCTGCGCCAACGTCTTCAGCGGCTCGCCCTCGAAGTCAATGATCCGCCAGCCGTCGGCGCCCAGCAGGGCCTGGCCTAGGTGAAAGTCGCCGTGTACCCGTTGGGTGGTGAGCAGGTGGCCCACCGGTGCGGTCAGCGCCGGCACCAAGCTCTCGGTCAAAGGGGCTAGTGCGGGCGCCTGGCGAGCGGCTTCCTCGAGGCGGCCCAGCATGGTGGCGCTGAGCTCAGCACCGTCGAGGCTGGCCTTCCCGAACCGTGCGGCGAGCCCCTCGTGCACCCCGCGGAGGGCGACCCCGAGGGCGGCGAGTTCGGCGTCGATGGAGCGTCCAGCGGCACAGGCGGCTGTGGCGAAGCGCCAGCCGTCCTGGGCCTGTGGGACCAATTCACACATCATGACCAGGTCGTAGCCCGCTTCGCTGACCGAGCCGTAGAGCTTCGGGGTGGTGGACGAGTCGACCAGCGCGGAGAGCATTTCGATGTCGAGGTTCGCCCCGGGTTCCAGCCGCCGGAAGATCTTCAGCATGGCCCCGCCGACGATGACAGTGGAGTTGCTCTGCTCTCCGGTGAACAATCGCACGGGAGCGGTGGGGTCGACAGCAGCGGCGTCGATCCAGTGCACCGACGGCCCCCCACGCAGCAGGGCTGGGATGAGGGCGGACATCGCGGCGACCGACGCGGGGGCGTCAACCACGTCAACCGCCCCCAAGCCGACCAACTCCGTCGTCGTGACGACTGCCTCAGCCTCGCCCGTCCCTGTTGCCAGGTATCCGACCAACAGGTGATAGGTCTCCTGGTGCGACCCGTAGTCGAGGGTGGCCAGTTCCGAGCGCACCGCCGGCAGTTGCCCTGGGTCGGTGTACCACCCCAGGGGTTCGATGCGTGTGAGTTCCCCGCCGAGACCCTTGCCGGCAAACCAGCGCGCCCGGGCGAGGTGCTCCTGCCAAGGCCGTCGTAAGGGCACCGTCAGGCTCGATCGAGCACGTGCAGGATGTGAGCCGGCGCGGACGGGGTGAGCCGGACGAAGTTGCGCGTTCCCCAGGTGAAGGTGGCACCCGTGAGCTCATCCCGCAGGTTCACGAAGTCGCTGCCCGGCACGCCCAGCGATGCCATGTCGAGGTACACGTCGGACTCCACCGTGTTGTCCTGGTCGAGGCTGCAGATCACGACCACGGTGTCGTCGCCGTCCGACTTCGCGTAGGCGATCACCTTGTCGTGGGGGGCATGCTGGAACGTGAGGGAGCGTAACTGCTGCAACGCGGGGTGCGCCCGACGGATCTCGTTGAGCCGGCCGATGAGCAGGTTGAGGTTGGGCTGAGCGTTGAAGTCGCGCGGCCGATACTCGAACTTCTCCGAGTTGCGGTACTCCTCACCACCTGGCTTCAGCGGTTCGTGCTCACACAACTCGAACCCGGAATAGACCCCCCATGTTGGCGCCAGCGTCGCGGCGAGTACTGCCCGGATCGCGAAGGCGGCCGGGTTTCCGGACTGCAGGTAGAGCGGGTTGATGTCGGGGGTATTGACGAAGAAGTTCGGACGATAGAACGAGTCCATTTCCTGGGCCAGTTCGACGAGGTACCGCTCGAGTTCCCACTTCTCGTTGCGCCACGTGAAGTACGTATAGGACTGGTGGAAGCCGACCTTCCCGAGCCCGTGCATCATCTCTGGCGTGGTGAACGCCTCTGCCAGGAACATCACATCTGGATCGGTGGCGCGGATCTCGCGCATCACCCAGGCCCAGAACTCGAGTGGCTTGGTGTGGGGATTGTCAACCCGGAAAGCGCGGACGCCGTGCGACATCCAGAGCTTCAGAACCCGTAGGGACTCGGCGTAGATGCCGTCCCGGTCATTGTCGAAGTTGATCGGATAGATGTCTTGGTACTTCTTCGGCGGGTTCTCGGCGTAGGCGATCGTCCCGTCCAGGCGTGTGGTGAACCATTCTGGGTGTTCGGTGACCCAGGGGTGGTCAGGCGAGGCCTGCAGGGCGAAGTCGAGGGCGATCTCGAGACCGAGATCGTTGGCCTTCGCTACGAGTCTGTCGAAGGAGTCCCAGTCGCCGAGGTCGGGGTGGATCGTGTCATGACCGCCCTCGGGGCCCCCGATCGCCCAGGGTGACCCGGGATCGTTGGGACCCGCGATCAGGGTGTTGTTCTTGCCCTTGCGAAAGGCGCGGCCGATGGGGTGGATCGGTGGTAGGTAGACGACATCGAAGCCCATCGCCGCGACCTCTTCGAGGCGCGTGTGGCAGTCATCGAAGGTGCCGGAGCGCCAACTCTTGGTCGCTTCGTCCCAGGCCGCGCCCATGGAGCGGGGGAAGAACTCATACCAGCTGGCGAATAGCGCCCCGCGGCGATCGACGTACAGCGGGAAGTCGGCGGTGGGGCTCACCAATTCGCGCGGCCCGTAGCGATGCATGGCGCGGTGAATGCCGGTGGACGTGGCGACTTCCAAGAGGTCGGCGGCGGGACGCTGGGGGATCAGCAGCATGGCGGTGGCGCGCAGGATCGAAGCCTCGATGGGATCGCCGGCTTCGTCGGCCATGGCCGCTGTGCGGTTGAACAGGTCCTTGCCCTCGAGGCAGACCAACTCGATGTCGACCCCCGCCGGCAGCTTGGCCTCTGCATTGTGCAACCACGTTGCCCAAGGATCCGACCAGCCCTCGACTCGGAAGGTCCAGGCTCCCTCGGCATCCGGACGCACCCAGGCTTCCCAGGGATCAAGCCCGGCCGGCTCGACTCGCTGCATCTCGACCCGGGTCTCGCGGCCATTCGGGTCGGTGAGGACGACCGTCGCGTTCACGGCGTCGTGACCTTCCCGGAATACCTTGGCCCGGATCGGGATCAACTCGCCCACCGCGGCCTTGGCCGGATAGGCGCCACCTTCGATGACGGGGGAGACCTTGGCGACGGGGATTCGTCCGAAGCCACGGGGGAGCGTTACCGGCTGCGGGCCGACACCGACGACCTGGGGTGCAGCGGGACTAGTCTCTGGTGACGCACCGGGCGCCACGTCAGTGGAGGTCGCCCCTGACTGGGACGAGCTGGGAACCGGATCGGGACCTGAATAGGTGCTGGTAGCCACGAGGGCCAACCTATCGAATCCAGATCGGCTGGGGGAGGGGTTACATCACTGTGTCGCTGGCTCTGGTGACGCCGGTGAGACCGGCAGGGCGGTGGCGGCCGTGGAGCGGACGCTGGCCTGCAGGACGACGACAGTGCGGCCGGGAACCACGATCTGGGTACCGGGCTTGAGTGCCTTGGTGGGGAGTTCCCCGCTCGTCCCGGTATGCACCACGACCTGATAGCTCGTCGCCCAGGGGGCGCCGGGAAGCGTCAGGTCCATGGGGTCGGATCCGCCGTGGATGACGATCAGGAACGCCTCGGCGATGTCCGAGACGTACAAGCCCACGGTGCGCCGACCCATGTCGTGCCACTGCTCGACCGACATCTCCGTCCCGGATTCGCAGAACCAGGCCACCCGCGATCGACCAAGTCGCCTCCCCGATGCGTCGGTCAGCTCGGCGTGATGCCGGAATTCGGTGGGTCGCAGGATCTTGTGCTTGGCACGAAGCTTCAGCAGCGCGCTGGTCAGTTCCGCCTGGTCCTCCCACTGGTCGGTCCAGTTGATCCAGGAGACGGGAGAATCCTGGCAGTAGGCGTTGTTGTTGCCACCCTGAGTGCGGCCCATCTCGTCCCCTGCGGTGATCATGGGAACACCGGCGGCCAGCACGAGGGTGGCCATCAGGTTGCGTGCGGTGCGGCGACGAGCAGCCTGGACCTCCGCATCCTGGGTTTCTCCCTCGTACCCGTGGTTCCACGACCGATTGTCGTCCGTCCCATCACGGTTGCGCTCGTTGTTGGCTTCGTTGTGCTTGAGGTCATAGGTCACGAGGTCCCGCATCGTGAAGCCGTCGTGGGCCGTCACGAAGTTGATCGAGGCCGACGAATCCCGTCCCGAGTGGTCGAAGACGTCCGAGGAAGCGCACAACCGCGTGGCGAGCTCCTGGACGCCGCCGATGGCGCCACGCCAGAAGTCGCGGGCGAACCCCCGGAAGTGGTCGTTCCATTCCCCCCACCCGGGTCCCCACCGACCCACCTGGTAGCCGTAGGGGCCCAGGTCCCAGGGTTCGGCGATCATCACCTTGTCGGCGAGAACCGGATCTGCGGCGATGAGTTGCTTGAGCCGGTGGTGTTGGTCGACGTGGTGGTACTCGTCGCGAATCAACGTGGTCGCGAGGTCGAAACGGAATCCGTCCACGCCCATCTCCGTGGCCCAGTACCGCAATGAGTCCATGACGAGGCGCAACACGGCTGAGTCAGAGGTGTCGACCGCGTTGCCGCAGCCGGTGACGTCGTAGTCGTTGCGCTGGTCGTCGGTGAGCCGGTAGTAGGCGCCGTGATCGATGCCCCGGAAAGACATGGTGGGTCCGTCGTGACCGCCTTCCCCAGTGTGGTTGTACACCACATCGAGGATCACGGCGATCCCGGCGTCGTGCAGGGCGGTCACCATCTGTTTGAACTCGGTCACCTGCTCGCCCATGGTGCCAGAGGACGAATAGGCGCCGTGGGGGGCGAAGAACCCCAGCGAGTTGTAGCCCCAGTAGTTCGACAACCCACGACCGACCACGAACGGTTCGGAGACGAAATGGTGGATGGGAAGCAACTCCACGGCGTTCACGCCGATGGAAACCAAGTGCTCGACGGTCGAGTGGTAGGCCAGCCCCGCGTAGGTACCGCGCAGGTGCTCAGGCACCTGGGGGTGCAACCTGGTGTACCCCTTCACGTGCGCCTCGTAGATCACCATGTCCGACAGCGGCAACGGCCTGGCGAGCGGCGGAGGTGCCGGAGTGTCGGCTACGACGACGCTCAGCGGCACGGCGGCGAAGGAGTCGGTGGGGTCCGGCAGGAAGTTGGACTCCGCGGTGTGGTCGAAAATTGGACCAGAGTAATCGACACCACTGGTGATGGCCTTGGCGTAGGGGTCGAGCAACAGCTTGGCCGGGTTGAAGCGCTGGCCGGTGCCGGGGTCCCAGGTGCCGTGGACGCGAAAGCCGTAGCGCTGCTGGGCGCCGACGCCCGGGACGAAGACCGTCCACACGCCGTCATCCTGCAGTTCCATTTCCCAATTGCTCTGTCGGCGGTCACGATCCACCAAAGCCAATTCGACCCGGTTCGCCCGTGGCGCCCAGAGCGAGAAACGGGTTCCTCCTTCGATGACTCGCGCGCCCAGAATGCTGGAGTCCGCCGGTGACGGCTGGACGGGTGCCTTCATTCGCTGTCTTTCGCAGATGTGTGGTGAGCTTCACTGAGGCTAGGACTACGCCGACGTGGCGCGCGTCTCAGCCTAGATGAGCAACGATTCAACCACGGATTGGAGTCGGGCGTGTTACGGGTCTATCTGGACCACGCCGCATCCTCACCCATGCCGGTCACGGTCGTGGCAGCGATGGGTGAGGTCTGGCAAGAGGCCGGCAACCCCTCGTCCCTGCACACTGCGGGGCGCCGCATGCGCCGAATGCTGGAGCAGGCGCGGGAATCCGTTGCCGCTGATCTGGGCGCGCGACCTGGTGAGGTGGTGTTCTGCTCCGGAGGCACGGAAGCCAACAACATCGCGCTGCTGGGCGCTACCCGACAGGGTGGGGAGGTGGTGGTCTCGGCCGTCGAACACCCGTCGGTGGCGCGGGTTCGCGAAGCGCTGGGGAGCAGGGTCGCGGTGGCAGCGGTTGACGCGGAGGGACGAGTGGACACCGCGACGCTCCAGGCCACCCTGACTGCGGCGACGAAGCTGGTGTCGGTGATGTGGGTGAACAACGAAACCGGCGTCATCCAGCCTGTCGATCAACTGGTGGCGCTTGCCCGCTCGGCGGGGGTGTGGAGCCATAGTGACGCCGTCCAGGCCGTGGGGCATGTGCCGGTCGACTTCGCGGCCAGCGGCCTGGACCTGCTGAGCCTCTCGGCTCACAAACTGGGTGGCCCGGTGGGGATCGGGGCACTCCTGGTGCGCAGGGGGGTTTCGCTGGTCGCGCCCGGGTTCGGGGGCGGCCAGGAGGCCCGACTGCGTTCCGGCACGGTCGCGGTTGGGCTCGCTGCCGGGTTCGCCGCCGCGCTGCGCGAGGCGGTGGCCAGGCTCGGCCCGGAGGCGAACCGACTCACTTCGCTGGGTCAGAGCCTGCGCGCCGGACTGGCCGGGATCCCTGGGGTGCGGGTGAACAGCGTGGGAGCGACTTCCCCTGCGATTGTCCATGTCACGGTGGCGGGGACCCGGGCTGATGACGTCCTGATGCTGCTGGACTCAGCCGGCATCGACTGCTCAACCGGTTCGGCCTGCTCAGCCGGGGTGCACCAGCCCAGCGAGGTGATGCTGGCCATGGGTCGCAGCGAGGCGGACGCGGCCGCCAGCCTGCGGTTCTCGTTCGGGCCGACTACGACGGTGGCGGATGTCGCTGCGCTGCTCGCCGCGTTGCCGGCGGCGGTGGAGCGGGCACGCTCGGCCTTCGGGCAGACATGAGTGCGCGCTGCGTAGAATCAGGCACCGAGTGAAGGGACGGGAGATGCGGATACTGGCGGCGATGTCGGGCGGGGTTGATTCAGCCGTCGCTGCGGCACGCCTGGTCGAGGCCGGCCACGACGTCACCGGGGTGCATCTGGCCCTGTCGAAGAATCCGGAGAGTTACCGCAGCGGCGCCCGTGGTTGCTGTTCCCTCGAAGACTCGCACGACGCGCGGCGGGCAGCTGACGTGTTGGGGATCCCGTTCTACGTCTGGGACTTCGCCGAGCGGTTCGCGACCGACGTGGTCGAGGACTTCCTGGCCGAGTACGCGGCGGGTCGCACGCCGAATCCCTGTCTGCGGTGCAACGAGAAGATCAAGTTCGCCGCGGTGCTCGAGCGCGGGCTGGCGTTGGGGTTCGATGCCCTGGCGACCGGACACTACGCGTTGACTTCCCGGGTCGCCGGTCAGATGCAGCTGCATCGGGCGGCCGAACCGCACAAGGACCAGTCCTACGTGCTGGGGGTGTTGGATCAGCAGCAACTGCGGCATTCGGTGTTTCCGCTGGGAGGTGACCAGTCGAAGGCGCAGGTGCGGGCCGAGGCCGCTGGCCGGGGACTGCTGGTGGCCAAGAAGCCGGACAGCCACGACATCTGCTTCATTCCCACCGGCGACACCGCCGGCTTCCTCAACGATCGGCTCGGTCGACGCACGGGCGACATCGTCGATGCCGACGGGGAGGTGGTGGGAGCTCACGGCGGTGCGCACCAGTTCACGGTGGGGCAGCGCCACGGGCTTCGCCTTTCCGTGCCTGCGGCCGATGGGCGGCCGCGCTACGTGCTGGGGGTCTCGCCGGCGTCCAATACGGTCACGGTGGGTCCGAAGGAGTCGCTGGCCGTGCGCGTGATGGAAGGCATCCGGCCCACGTGGACGCAAGGTCCGGTGGCTGGGCCCTGGCGTGGGCTCGCGCAATGGCGAGCGCACTCCGAGCCTGCTGCCGCCACGATCGAGACCGTGGGTGACATCGTCCGGGTCACCCTGGATTCTCCGGCCTACGGCATCGCTCCAGGTCAGGCCGTCGTCGGCTACGACGGTGATCGGGTCGTCGGCAGCGCGACGATCGCGCGAACCCAACCGTGAGCCGGGGTGCCCGCCGGGGTGTCGGGTTCACCGGACTGGGCTCGCTGCCCGGCGTCGACTTTCCGGCCGCCCTGCGGATGACGTTCGACAAGGTCGCGGGCCTGCCGTACCTACCCGAGTTGCCGTCCCGCGGGCCCTGGGCCGAGCTCGTTGGCCGGGGGCTTGGGCTGCTGGCCGGCCTGGACGCGGAACTGGTGGCGGGGGAGTGGCGACTGGGCTTTCCCGGGATCGACCACCGGCGCTCCCGAGCGACCTGGCGCGACGATTTGGAGCAGCTGGAGGAACAGGCCCAGGGCTACGCCGGCTCGTTCAAGATCTCGATTGCCGGCCCTTGGACCCTCGCGGCCGCGACGGGCGTGGCCCACGCCGGTCGCGTGCTGGCCGACCCGGGAGCTCGCCGAGATCTCGCGGCCTCCCTCGCCGAAGGGGTGGGTGAGCTGGTCTCGGACCTGCATCGGCGGCTGCCGGCGCTCGAGTTGGTGCTGCAGGTGGATGAACCCGCGCTGCCAGCCGTCCTGGGTGGCAACGTCCCGACCGAGGGCGGGTTCTTCCGGTTCCAGGCGGTCGACCGTGCCGAAGTGGCGGCGGGTTTGGCCGCGCTCACCGCGGAACCGGCGCGGCGAGGCGTCGCGGTCGACTCCGTCGTGCATTGCTGCGCACCCGGGCTCCCGATCGAGGACATGCTGGGGCAGGGACGAGAGGGCGCCGGCTTCGGCGCGGTGTCGCTCGACCTGGACACCATCGCGGCCGATCAGTATGAGCCGCTGGCCGCAGGGGTCGAGGCCGGGGCGGGAGTCTGGCTGGGCTGCGTGCCCACCCATCAGCCGCTACAGGTGACCGCCGACGAGGTGCGAGGCAGGGTGCTGCGGTTCATCGAGACCCTCGGCGTGGCCGACGCGCTGGCGGAACGGCTGGTCCTGACGCCGGCCTGCGGCATGGCCGGGTTCACCCCGGACGCGGTCTCCCGGACTTTCGGGGTGCTCGCTGTGGCCAGTCGGCAGGTCGCCGAGGAACTGGGCGGCCAGGGCTGAGATCAGGCCTCAGCCAACCACCGCATATCTGAGGCTCAGGAACTCCCCGCTGGGGCAGAACTCGAGGGGTTTCAGGCTCACCCGTCTGGGCAGCAGGGGCCGCCCTCTTCCGAGGACTTCGGGGGCGATGCTGACGACCACTTCGTCGAGCAGGCCGTTGTCGTGGAACTGACCAGCGAGTTCCCCGCCGCCGACGATCCACACGTCCTTGCCGGCAGCCACCGTCACCATGGCGCGGTGGACGTCGGGAATTGCGGCGTGGGTGAAGCGCACGTCGGCCTGAGGCCAACGTGGTAGCTCGCGGTGGCCGAAGACCCAACAGGGCTGCTCATAGCCCCATGGCTCCACGACCTCTCCTGCGTGGTTGCGGGAATGCCGGTACACCCACTCGTAGGTGTTGGCTCCCATGCACAGCGCGCCGATCCCGGCGATGAAGGTGTCGTAGTCGAGCGGGCCGCCGGTTCCGGCCTCATGGGCCAACAGCCAATCCAGTCCGTGTTCAGGCGTCGCGATGAAGCCGTCGAGGCTTGTCGCGGTGTAGTAGACGGTGCGGGCCATGGACTCAGTAACGGTGTTGGTCCGTCGTGTGTCAAGCCGGTTCAGCCGGAGGACATCGTGTCGCTGCCGCCATCTACGATGACGGCGTGACCATCGATGAGGACCGCCGCCGACACGCCGAACTCAGCGCTGACATCACCGAACATCGACGCCGGTACCACCTCAACGACGCTCCGACCATCAGTGATGGGGAATTTGACGCCTTGATGCAGGAGTTGCTGGCGATCGAGGCCCAGCATCCCGAACTGGTCACCACGGCTTCCCCCTCTCAGCAGGTGGGCGGCCACCCGTCGGCCACCTTCTCTCCCGTCGTGCACCGGATGCCCTTGTTGAGCCTCGACAATGCCTTCAGCCGCGAGGAGTTCCTGCGCTGGGCAGAACGTGCCAGCGGGTTGGCTGGCCGGGATGTCGGTGCGGCCGGCCTGCTGTGCGAGGTCAAGATCGACGGACTGGCCGTCGACTTGGTCTACGAACGGGGCACTCTGATCACCGCCGCCACGCGTGGCGACGGGGTCGTCGGTGAGGACGTCACGGCCAACGTCCGCACCATCGCCAGCATCCCGCCTCGGTTGCTCGGCGATGTCCCCACCCTGGTGGAAGTGCGGGGTGAGGTGTTCATGCCCACCGACGAGTTCGCCCTGCTCAATGAGGGCCTCGTGGCAGCTGGTAAGTCACCGTTTGCGAATCCAAGGAACTCGGCGGCCGGATCGCTGCGCCAGAAGGACCCGCGGGTCACGGCCAGTCGCAAGCTGGGGTTCCTGTGCCACGGGCTGGGTGAAGTGAGTGGCGGCAACCCGATCACCCGACAGTCGCAGGGGTACGGCCTGATGAGCGGCTGGGGCCTGCCGGTCAGCGCCCATTCTCGAGTGGTTGATTCGATCGAGGCGGCCTGGGCCTACATCCAAGGCTTCGCTGACGCCCGCCACAGCCTCGAACACGATATCGACGGTGTCGTCGTCAAGGTCGACGACCGCGACCTTCAGGAACGCCTGGGCCGTACCTCCCGGGCGCCGCGCTGGGCGATTGCCTACAAATACCCCCCCGAGGAGGTCACCACCCGGCTGCTCGACATTCGCGTCAACGTCGGGAGGACCGGACGCGTGACCCCCTACGCGGTGATGGAACCGGTGCTGGTGGCCGGTTCCACGGTGGAGATGGCGACCTTGCACAACGCCTCGGAGGTGGTGCGCAAGGGGGTGCTGATCGGCGACACCGTGATCCTGCGCAAGGCCGGCGATGTCATCCCCGAGGTGCTGGGGCCGGTGGTGGAACTGCGCGACGGCTCGGAGCGGGCCTTTCAGATGCCGACGCATTGTCCAAAGTGCGGCTCGGAACTGGGTCCCGAGAAAGAGGCGGACGCCGACATCCGATGCCCCAACCAGCGGTCGTGCCCAGCGCAACTGCGCGAGCGGCTGTTCCACCTCGCCTCGCGGGCCGCCCTCGACATCGAGACCCTCGGCTGGCAGGCGGCGGACGCCCTGCTCAGCGCCGGGCTGCTCGCCGACGAGGGCGACCTGTTCGACCTGGACGCCGGGAAGCTCGCCTCCAGCCCGTTCTTCACGACTAAGGCCGGGGTGTTGTCCGCCAACGGACGCAAGCTGCTCGACAATCTTGAGGTCGCCAAGACCCGTCCGTTCGCCAAGTTCCTGGTCGCGCTGTCGATCCGGCACATCGGCAAGGGCATCGCCCCCGATGTAGCGGCCGCGTTCGCTTCGATCGACGCGCTCCAGGCAGCGACTTACGAGGAACTCTCCGCCGTGGCCGGGATCGGTCCCACCCTGGCCGCCTCCATCGTCGAATGGTTCGAGGTCGACTGGCACCGCGCGATCGTCGCGAAGTGGCGTGCCGCTGGGGCGCGGATGGCGGACGAGCCTCGTCACGAGGTAGAGCTCGTGCCCCAGAACCTGACTGGTCTGTCGATCGTGGTGACCGGCTCGCTGCCCGGTCACACCCGCGAGAGCGCCGCCGAGGCGATCACCAGCCGAGGCGGCAAGGTGGCGAGTTCGGTGTCGTCGCGAACGGACTTCGTCGTCGTCGGGGAGTCGCCCGGCTCGAAGTATGCAAGGGCGGTCCAGCTGCAACGACCCTTGTTGGACGCGGACGGTTTCGCGACGCTGCTGGCAGAGGGCCCTGAGGCAGCCCTCAGGGTCGCCAGGAAGGAATGACCCCTCTGGCAGACTGAAGGGGTGGACGGCCTGAACTCGAACCTCAACCTCAATGAGAACGCCCCGCCCAGGGTGATGCCCCGGGTGGGTGACTGGGGCCCGCTCGAGGTTCCTGCGACCCGCCAGAAACGCCGGATGCGCTGGTGGGTGATCCTGATCCTGCTAGCGGTTCTGGCAGTGCTCGTCGGCTACGGGTACTGGGTCTACACGATGCTGCGCTGAGGGAGCTGCGGCTCAGTGCGGGGCCAGGGCGGCCAGGTGGCTCAGCCGCGCCAGCTCCGACTTCATGAACTCGGGACCGCCACGGCGAGCCAGTACGATCGAGGAGGTGCTCCGGAAGGGTGCGACAGCGATCAGGGTCTCGCTCCAGCCGGGCAGCCACCCGTCCGAGAGTTCGGCGCTGCGCACTGCGTCGAGCGGGCCGAGGACCTCGCTCGCAGTCCCGTCGAGATCGGGGCCGAGGTCGGTCTTGGCAAGAACATGGCCATTCTCGCGGTCGATCAGGACCGCCCAGTTGACCCGGAAGACCTCCGGCGCAGCCAGCGTGAGGATCTCCTCGGCCCGCTCAGGGTATTCCGTCATGTGATTGAGCACATCGACATCGCTCTGCAGGCCCCATTGCTCCGGGTGGTAGGACAGCCAGAGGATCTCAACCCCAGGAATCGTCGTGCACACGGTGATCAGCGCGTCGGGCTGGATGCCGGGGGGCAGGTCCAGCATGAAGTCGTCGACGGCGAAGCCCTCGTACTTCTCCACGATCTCGACGGCGTTGATGTCGGCACCGACGGTTCCCATGGCGGAGGCGACCGCACCCAGGGAGCCTGGTCGATCCGGTAGAGCAATCCGCAGCAAGAACACCCCGACAGTCTGGCCCATTGGTGTTACAACCGCGTCAAGGCGGAAGGACAGTTGGGAAACGTCCACCGCGACCGGGCCATGGTGGGAGGGCCCCGCTAGAGTGGGCCAGCCCGAGCAGGACCGGCCCGGGTGGAGACAACAGGAGTGGAACTGTGGCACTGACCGCTGCCGATGTGGGACGGCTGGCTGAGCTGGCGCGCATCAACCTGACACCGGAGGAACTGGCGCACCTGGCCCCACAACTCGACGTGATCCTCGAGGCTGTCGCGCAGGTGTCAAAGGTGGTAGCCGCGGACGTGCCGCCGACCTCCCACGCGCTGCCGCTCACCAACGTGTTTCGAGACGACATCGTGCAGCGGTCCTTGCCGGTGGAGGCCGTGCTGGCGGCGGCTCCGGCCGCGGAGGGCGGCCGATTCCGCGTCCCCAAGATCCTGGGGGACGAGGCATGAGCCAACTGCTACGTCTCTCGGCCGCCGACCTGGCAGCACGTCTCGCCGCGGCGGACGTGTCGGCCCGCGAGGTCACCGTGGCCCATCTTGACCAGATCGAGGCCACGGACCCGGGCGTGCAGGCCTTCCTGTGCACCGATCCGGAACGCGCGTTGGCCACCGCCGCGGCGATCGATTCCCGGCGTGCCGCGGGCGAGGCGCTCGGTCCGTTGGCGGGGGTGCCGCTGGCCGCGAAGGACATCTTCACCTACACCGGATTGCCCACCACCTGTGGTTCCCGAATCCTCGAGGGCTGGTTGCCCCCGTACAACGCGACCATCATCCAGCGACTGATCGATGCCGACCTCGTGATCCTGGGCAAGACGAACATGGACGAGTTCGCCATGGGCTCGTCGACGGAGAACTCCGGCTACCAGGTCACCCACAACCCCTGGGACCTCGACCGGATCCCGGGTGGCTCCGGTGGCGGTTCCGCGGCCGCCCTAGCGGCCTACCAGACACCGTTTGCCATTGGCACCGACACCGGTGGCTCGATCCGGCAGCCCGCGTCGGTGACCGGTACCGTGGGGGTCAAGCCGACCTATGGTGGCACTTCCCGGTATGGCGTCGTGGCCATGGCGTCTTCGCTGGACACCCCTGGCCCGTGTGCCCGGACGGTGCTGGACGCAGCCCTGCTGCACGAGGTCATGGGTGGCTGGGACCCGCGCGACTCCACGTCCATCAACGCGCCGCTGCCTGACCTGGCGGGAGCGGCCAGGCGGGCCGATGTCGCGGGGATGAGGCTTGGTGTCGTGCGGGAGTTCAGCGGCGACGGCTACCAGTCCGGCGTGCTGCAGCGCTTCAATGAGGCGCTGGCCATTCTGGAGTCGCTCGGGGCCGAGATCGTCGAGGTCTCCTGCCCGCACTTCCGCTATGCCCTCGGCGCCTATTACCTCATCATGCCGAGCGAGGTGTCCTCGAACCTGGCTCGCTTCGACGCGATGCGCTACGGGCTGCGGGTTGGCGACGACGGCGCGCGCAGTGTCGAGGAGGTGATGAACCTGACCCGCGGTGCCGGATTCGGCGACGAGGCCAAGCGGCGCATCATCATCGGCACCTACGCCCTGAGTTCCGGCTATTACGACGCCTACTACGGCTCTGCCCAGAAGGTTCGCACCTTGATCACTCGTGACTTCGAGGCGGCCTTCGCTCACGTCGACGTCCTGGTGTCACCGACCACGCCGACGACGGCCTTCCGGATCGGGGAACGGGTGGACGACCCGCTGGCCATGTACATGGCTGATCTGTGCACGATCCCGTCCAACCTCGCGGGCAACTGCGCAATCTCGGTGCCGTGCGGGCTGAGCCCCGAGGACAACCTTCCGGTCGGGTTCCAGGTGATGGCGCCACCGCTGGCAGATGACCGGCTCTACCTCGTGGGAGCTGCGCTCGAGCGTGAACTCAGCACACGTTGGGGTGGGGGC
>JBAVKY010000172.1:0-2103 GCA_049688555.1 Propionicimonas sp. | reverse complement strand
GCCAGTGCGTGATCTTGGTCGCGCGCGGGTGCGGGCTGAACACGACCGAGTTGCCGGCGGCCAACATCCCGATGCTGTTGTTGATCACCGTCTCGGTCGGGTTGGTGGTGGGGGTGATCGCGCCGATCACCCCGAACGGCGAGATCTCGATGGTGGTGAGGCCGTCGTCGCCCGACCACGCCTCGGTGATGAGGTCCTCGGTCCCGGGGGTGAGCTCGGCCGCTGCCCGGTTCTTGGCGATCTTGTCGGTCACGTTGCCCATGCCGGTCTCTTCGACCGCGCTGCGTGCCATGTACTCGAGGTGCTCTGGTACCAGCGCCACGTCACGGATCGCCCTGACGAAGCGGGCACGGTCCTTCATGGAGCAATTGAGGTATGCCCGCCAGGCCGCGTCCGCCGCGGTGATGGCCGAATCCATGTCGGGGAACACGCCGTCGCTCGCCGGGATGCCACCGCTGCGTCCGATGACCTCGCGGAAAACTTCAGCGACGACCTTGCGGACCATTTCCGGGCTGATGGTGCTCATGGCTAGCTCGCCTCCTGGGCAGTGGATAGTGCGTGCCTGACGATGCGGACGTCCTCGTCCACGGTTCCGCCGGAGACGCCGATGCCGCCGGCGATCCGACCATCGATGAAGATCGGCAGGCCGCCCCCGAACACGACCACCCGGCCGCGGTTGGAGTTCTGGATGCCGTGCAGTTCGCCGGTTGGGGTGGACAGGTCTTTCAGGGCGGCCGTGGGCAGCTTGAAGGCGGCCGACGTGAAGGCCTTGTCGATTGCGATGTCGATGCTGCCCAGCAGGGAATCGGCCATCCGGTGCAGCAGCATCAGGTGGCCACCGGCGTCCACTCCGGCGAACACGATCGGGACGCCCAACTCGGCGGCCTTGGCCTCCGCGGCTGCGGCCATCAGCTTCAGGGCGGCCAGGTCATAGGCCAGAAGCGGGCCGGCCGCCGACTCACGTCCGCCGAGGGCCCTGGCGACGGCCTGGCGCACCACCTGTTCGATGCGGACGAGATCGTGGTGGTGTTCGGTGAGGCGGGCCAGCGCATACAGGGTGTCGGAGAGCCGGTTCAGGTACTTGATCACTTCCGGGCGAACCGGGTGGGTCTCGGCCATGATCAACACCCGCCGCTCGGCACGCCTGGTCACCGTCCGAGCCCGGTGCAGGGCCGCCGAGGGGAGGTCGCGGCCGGGAACGACGAACTCCCGCTGCGGGCCGGTGACCGACAGACACATGTCGATCAGGCTCTCCAGATCGGTCACGTCGGCGGAGCCGATCGTGTTGTCCAGGATCTGGCGGCCCCGCTCGTCGCTGGCAAGCTCCGCGGCGAGCACGAAGAGGCGCAGCTGGATACCGTGCAGGGTCGCCCGGACGGATTCGTCCTGCGCGACGGCCTTGGCCTCACCGATCGCCGAGTTCGCCTCGTCGACGGTGCCATAGGCCTCCACCCCAGGATCCTGCTTGGGCACGCGCGTACCGCCGAACAGGCCAGTCAGGCCGGCATCGCCGGTGCGCGTGTAGACGTTCGGCATGGCTACTCCGGCCCGATCTCCACCGTGTCGACGATCCCGACGATGGTCGAGTCGATCGGCGCGTCGGGGCGGGTCGTCGCGTACCGCGCCGAGCTGCCGCCGGTGACGATCACCGTCGCGCCCACCCCGGCGCCGACCGTGTCGACGGCCACTTGGGGCAGCCCGACGTACTCGCCCTGGATCCCAAGGCGTTCGACGACCAGCAGCTTGAACCCGACCAGGCGCTCGTCCTTGCTGGACGAGACGACGGTCCCTCGGACCTTGGCCAAGAACATGTCATACCTCCCGTGAGATCCGGATGGAACGGGTCGCGGCCAGGTCCCGCGCCATAGCGGTCACCTTCGCCTCGACCGGAATGCGCAGTTCGACCCCTGCGGGCAACTGCTGGATCACCTGCTGGCTGATCAGGGTGCGTTGGCAGGGCACCACCCCGGCGGACGGTGCCGCCGCCGCGCCCACCGGGACAGCTGCCGCTGCCGGGAGCTCGGCGACCTGGGCGGCCACGCTGGCCACGAACCCGGCCACCGAGGTGCCCAACGCCGCCACCAATGGCGAGCGCCGCTCCCG
>JBAVKY010000171.1:0-2294 GCA_049688555.1 Propionicimonas sp. | reverse complement strand
GCATCAGCTGCGGGGCGTGCGTGGCGGCGTGCCCGAACGCCTCGGCGATGCTCTTCCTCGGCGCGAAGGTCACCCACCTGTGCGAGCTGCCGCAGGGTCAGCCCGAGCGGGACTCCCGCGTGGTCGCGATGGCGCGCCGGCACGACGCCGAGGGCTTCGGCGGGTGCACCAACATCGGCGAGTGCGCCGCGGCCTGCCCCAAGGAGATCCCGCTCGACGTGATCTCCCAGCTCAACAAGGACCTGCGCAGGGCGATGGCCCGGGGGCTCTGACCCCGAGCCTTCGGGCCACGCGGCGTCAGCCGCAGCCGGTGAGCAGGACGTCCCTCACGGACCTCCAGACGCCGTCGTCCCCGTGCTCGAAGAGGGAGAAGCGGTCGACGGCGAACATGGCCTCGAAGTCCGCCATCTCGGCCTCGGCGCGGTCCAGGGTCTCGTCGTCGAGGTCGTGGGCGATCGTGACGTGCGGGTGGTAGTCGAAGCGGAGCTCCTGGGCCAGGAGACCCGTGCGCACCGCCCCCTCGATGGCGCTGCACGACTCGGCGCCCCGCACGACCTGGACGAACACCACGGGGGAGATCGGCCGGAAGCTGCCCGTGCCGGCGAGCTCGATGCCGAACGGCGGGTACTCGCGCGCGACCTGGGCCATGTGACGTTCGAGCTCGGGAATCTGGTCCGGCTCGACCACCGTGGGCCCCACCAGGGTGACGTGCGGCGGGATGAAGGGTGCCAGCGGGTCGCCCAGCTCGGCGCGCACCCGCTGCAGGCGGGCGCCGAAGGGCTCGGGGATCGCCACGGCCACGCCGATCCGGCGCTGCTCGCCCACGCGGGGAGGGAGTCTCACGTTCCCGTCCCTACGCCCGGGCCCCGCGCGCAGGCAGGATCCCGAGGCGGTCGTAGACCCGGTCCATCGTCGCGCGCGCGATCACGCGGGCCCGTGCGGCGCCGTCGGCCAGGACGTCGTCCAGGAGGTCGGGATCGGCGAGGTACTCCGTCACCTTCTCCCGGATCGGGGCGAGGGCCTCGACGACGACGACGGCCACGTCCTTCTTGAGGTCGCCGTAGCCCTTGCCGGCGTAGTCGGCCTCGAGGTCGGCGGTGCTCCGCCCCGTGAGCGCGGAGGCGATGGTCAGGAGGTTGGCGATGCCGGGCTTCGCGGCGCGGTCGAAGCGGATCTCGCGCTCGCCGTCGGTCACCGCGGACTTGATGCGCTTGGTCAGGACGTTCGGCGGGTCGAGGACCTCGAGGATCCCGTTGGGGCTCCCGGCGGACTTGCTCATCTTCGCCGTCGGGTCCTGCAGGTCGTAGATCTTCGCCGTCTCCTTGACGATGTACGGCTCGGGGACGCGCACGAGGCGGCCGAAGCGCGCGTTGAGGCGCTGCGCGAGGTCGCGGGTCAGCTCGAGGTGCTGGCGCTGGTCCTCGCCCACGGGGACGAGGGAGGCGTCGTAGAGGAGGATGTCGGCGGCCATGAGCATGGGGTAGGTGAAGAGCCCGACGGACGCGCTCTCCTGACCGTGCCGCGCCGCCTTGTCCTTGAACTGCGTCATCCGGCCGGCCTCGCCGAAGCCCGTCTGGCAGCCGAGCACCCACGCGAGCTCGGCGTGCTGGGCCACGTGGGACTGGACGAAGAGGATCGACCGCTCGGGATCCACGCCGGCGGCGAGGTACTGGGCGGCGGTGCGGCGCGTGCGGTCTCGGAGCACCCTGGGCTCGGGGTTGGCCGTCAGGGCGTGGAGGTCCACCACCGAGTAGATCGCGTCGTGCTCGTCCTGCAGAGCCACCCACTGGGTGAGGGCACCGAGGTAGTTGCCCAGGTGGAGGGAGTCCGCGGTCGGCTGCATCGCCGAGAAGACGCGCGGCCGGGCTCCGAGAGGCGTCATCTCCGTCGAGGCGGCAGCAGGCGTCACGGGGGCAGGCATGGCCGACATCCTCTCAGGTTCGGCCAGCCGGATGCGACGCGCGCCCCGCGATCTGATCTTGTGCCGGGGATTTCTGGACGCTCTTCCGAGGGGTCGCGTCGAACGGGCCCCCCGAGCGGGCGGCTGGCCCCAGAATCCACTCATGACCGCACCGCTCATCGCCTGGACCGACGCCGAGGGCACCGCCCGCGTCACCGACCTGTTCCGCGCCACGTACGGAGGCGAGCCCGACGGCGTCTGGGCCGCTCCGGGTCGGGTGAACCTGATCGGCGAGCACGTCGACTACAACGGCGGCCTGTGCCTGCCGATCGCGCTGCCGCACGCGGCGTACGCCGCCGCGAGAGCGCGTGACGACGGCCGGATCCGGCTGGTC
>JBAVKY010000170.1:0-8517 GCA_049688555.1 Propionicimonas sp. | reverse complement strand
TTGACGTGGGCAGTGGGGCCGGGCTGCCGGGGATTCCGCTCGCGATCCTCAGGCCCGACCTGAAGGTCACCCTGTTGGAACCTTTGCTGCGACGGGTGAACTTCCTCGAACTGGCGGTAGACGAACTGCAACTGACGGGGCGGGTGCGGGTCGTTCGTGGCCGGGCGGAAGATCACGGTCGAAGCTATGACGTGGTGACGTGTCGAGCGGTCGCGCCACTCCCCCGGCTGCTGGGGTGGTGCATACCCCTGCTTGGGGTGGGGGGACGGCTGGTGGCGCTGAAGGGGAGCACCGCGGCCGACGAGGTAGTACAGGCGGCACCTGAATTGCGGAGTGCCCAGCTGAAGGCACGAGTGGAAGAGTTGACCATCCCGGGAGCGACAGAGTCCACCTGGGCCATCGTGGTCACCAACCGCTAGAACACGGGCACCGACCGTGATTCGCGGGAGGTCCTATATCCTCATGTTTCACGTGAAACGCTGATCAGGAGAACCAGGTGTCGATCACTCCCCCGTCAGGCCCACGTCGCGCTGCCTTCGAAGAGCCAGAGTTCAGCGATTCGGGGCCGGAACTGCCGGACGATCTGGAAGGCTATGTTTCACGTGAAACACCGACCTTCCCCCGCCCTTCTCAGACCCGCACGTTCGTGGTGGCGAATCAGAAGGGTGGCGTGGGTAAGACCACGACCGCGGTGAACTTGGCGACTGCCCTCGCTCTCGGTGGGCTACATGTCCTGGTCATTGATCTCGATCCGCAGGGAAACGCCTCCACAGCGCTCGGCGTCGACCATCATGAGGGAATCGTCGGAACCTACGAAGCCCTGTCGGACGGCACTTCCCTCGACAAGTTGATCCAGCGCTCCCCCGAGTCTCGCGGCCTGTGGGTCCTCCCAGCCACGATCGACCTGGCCGGTGCTGAGATCGGGCTGGTTACCGTGCCTGCCCGTGAAAGTCGCCTACTCCGGGTCTTACGCGAATTCACGTCCAACTATCACATCGACTACGTCTTCATCGACTGCCCGCCTTCGCTCGGCCTGCTCACGTTGAACGCCCTAGTGGCCGCGCACGAGATCCTGATCCCGATTCAATGCGAGTACTACGCCCTTGAGGGCGTTTCGCAGTTGCTGAAGACGATCAACCTGGTCAAGGGATCGATGAACGATCACCTCCGCCTTTCAACCGTCATCCTCACCATGTTCGATGGACGCACCCGGCTGGCGGCCCAGGTCGCCGCCCAGGTCCGCGAGCACTTCCCCCACGAAACCCTGCAGAGCGTCATCCCACGTTCCGTGCGCGTTTCGGAGGCGCCGAGTTACGGGCAGAGTGTCATTACCTATCACGCGGCCTCCGCGGGTGCCCAGGCGTACCTCGCCGCCGCCCAAGAACTGGCCCACCGCGCTACCACCGACGGCAGGGGAGCCACGGCATGAACGCACCACGACCACGATCCGGCCTCGGCAGAGGGTTGGGCGATCTCCTGCAGCGTACGGACCCTGAGTTGGCGCCGCACCATGACCCAGGTGATGCTTCCACCGGGCCACGGTTCGAAGAGGTGCCAGTCTCGGCGATCACGCCGAACCCGCGGCAGCCGCGTTCCGTCTTCGACGAGGACGCTCTAGCAGAGTTGGTTGGATCGATTCAGGAGGTCGGCCTGCTCCAGCCCATCGTGGTGCGACCAGTCGGGGCGGACCGCTACGAACTGGTCATGGGGGAGCGACGCCTACGCGCAAGTCAACAAGCCGGTTTATCGACAATTCCGGCGATCATTCGACGGACGGAGGACGCCGACCTGCTCCGGGACGCCCTACTGGAGAACCTCCATCGCGCTCAGCTCAATCCGCTTGAGGAGGCCGCGGCCTACCAGCAGATGCTCAACGACTTCGGCTGCACCCAGGACGAGCTCTCGGTGCGCATCCGACGAAGCCGTCCGCAGATCTCCAACACCATTCGCCTGCTGCAGTTGCCGGCGCCAGTCCAACGGCGGGTGGCGGCGGGCGTGATCAGTGCCGGGCACGCTCGCGCGATCCTCATGCTGACAACGCCTGAAGCGATGGAACGCCTGGCCAATCGGGTGGTGGAAGAGAGCCTCTCCGTCCGAGCGGTGGAAGAGATCGTGGCGGTGGGGGAGTCTGGCCCCAAGCGGGCGCGACGCAGCACCGTCCCGGCGGAGCCGCCGGCCGAGGCCCTTGACTCGCAGGAGGTGCTGACCGACCGGCTCGACACTCGGGTGACGGTCCAGGCCAGTGGTAGGCGGGGCCGCATCATCATCGAGTTCGCGGACCTGGCGGACCTGAGCCGCATCACCGCCATCATCACTACATAGCTACCAATCGAGTTGTCGATAAAGCTATACAGCGCTAAATAGACTACAGAGCCAGGCTTAGGCGTTCCACCGCAAAGGCCAGGCCCGGAACGCTCCGCATGCCCTCAGAGATGAACCCCAGCCGCTCGTACCAAGCCGCGAGTCTTCGGTTCTCGGCGACGATCCCGATTCGCAACTGAGCGGCTCCTGCCTGCCGACTCCTGCGCGCCGCCTCCCCAACGAGCCCTTCACCGTAGCCACGGTGCCTGGCACCCGGCACCACCGCAAGGTGTCGCAACTCCCAGGTCTGCGGAAGCGTGCGTGCCGGGCCAACGAACGCGCACCCCACGATCTCGCCCGCTTGCTCCACCGCGATGAGGTGCATCGGCTTGGCCACGACCCGGGCCACCTCGGCCACCTCCCAGAAGGCGGGGTTGGACGGGGTGTTGGCTCGCGTCAGGCCGAACTCGGCAGCAACGGTGCCAAACCCGACCCGCAGCACCGCCAGGCACTCCGGGTGACGCTCTTCGGTGACGTCAATGATTCGGCAGGCCGGCGAATCCTCCTGTGACGGCGGTGCGGGCACCCGTCACCCCAGGGTTGGGTGGGCCGCCGACTCGACGGCCGCCAGCCGCCCCTGCACGTCCTTGCGCGCGGAATACTCGGCCACGAAAGAGAGGAACGGAATCGTGCCGGCCAACGCGATCAGCAGCAGTCTTCCCCAGGGCCAATGCACGCGCCGACCCAGGTCGTAGGCCGTCACGATCAGCAGCATGTACAGCCAGCCGTGCGGAACACCCGTCAACGTGACCACTGTGCTGTCGCCGGCCAGGTACTTCAGTGGCATCCCGACCAGCACCAGCACCACCAACAGCACCCCCACCACGTACGCCATGATCCGGTAGCGCAGCAACGCGGCGCGAATGGGTGGCAGCTGATCGGGCGTGATGACTAGTCCGGTTGCCCGTGCGGGGTCGTCCGGCTTGGTGGTCAGTGCGTCGTGGCTCATACATCCTCCTGTTCCGACAGCGTACCGAGGTCCCCGTGCCGTCCGATCGTCCCGACGATGCGGAAGGTCAGCAGCACCGCGAAGGCAGCGAAGGCCCACCATTGCAGCGCATAGCCGATGTTCTGCACCGAGCCCTCTCCCGTGGGCAGGGCGGGGGTCGCGGGGGAGAGGCCCTGCGCGACTGCGTCCACCCTCCCCAGGGTGATGAACCCCGGTAGTAGCGGCTGCGACCAGCGCTGCGCCAGCAGCGGTAGCCGGACCGAACCCATAGCGTCGGCGGGAACCGTGTGCGCGGCGCTGGCCTCCGAGGGCAGGAAGACACCGGTCTGGGTCACCGTCCCGGCGGGTGGCGGCGGGACGGTGGCGGTCATCGAGTCGACGGCACCGCGAACCACGGGCAGCACCCGTCCGTCCGCCAGTTGCAGCGCCGTCAGGACGCGGAGCGTGCCGTCCGTACCGACGATCAGTACTTGCTCGGCGGGGAGGTAGACGCCCGACACCCAGACCGTCTTGCCGTAGCTGTCGCCGACGGTGCCGTCATCCCCCACGAAGTCGAGCAACCAGACCGCTGGCTGCGCGGCCCGGGCCACCGCGGAACTGTTCTCCTTGGACTCGAACACCTGCATCTGCCACAGACCCAGCCAGATCATGGCCAGCGCGAGCCCGAAACCGACGACACCGACCAATGCCTGCTTGCCCCAGACGACCATCCGGCTAGGCCAGATGGCGCGCCCACGCACTGTCGACGAGCTGTGCGCACAGCAGGCCGAAGTTGTACCCGGCCGCCTCCACCGACAGCGGCATCAGCGAGGTCTCGGTCATGCCGGGGGCGGAGTTGGTTTCGATGCAGACCGGGGTACCGTCCGCCCGGACGATGATGTCGGCGCGAGAGAGGTCGCGCAGCCCCAACACCTGGTGCGCGGCCACCGCTAGGGCAGCGCAGGCAGCGGCAACCTCGTCACTCACGTCTGCCGGTGCGATGAACCGGGTCTCACCCGCGGTGTAGCGGGCCGTGTAATCGTAGATCCCGGAGTTCGGACGGATTTCGACCGCAGGCAGCGCGATGGGTTTCCCGTCCAGTTCGACGACCGGGACGGCGACCTCGATACCGTCGATGAACTCTTCAATGACGGCCAGGTCCCCGTACGCGTACGCGCCGACCATCGCGGTAGGCAATTCCGTGGCCGACAGCACTTTGCTACACCCTAGGGCTGAGCCGCTCCGGGCGGGCTTGACGATCATCGGGTAGCCGATTCGCTCACCGAGGGCCGCCACCAGGTGGGCTGCGCCCAGTTCGCGGAACATGTCATGGGGGAGTGCGGCCATTTGGGGGGTGGCCAGTCCCGCGCGGGCCAGCAGCGGACCTCCGACCGCCTTGTTGAACGAGCGGCGGCAAGCCGTCGGCTCCGAGCCAACGTAGGCGACGTCGAGCAGGGTGAGTACCTGCTGCAGCCCGCCGTCCTCACCGACCCCGCCATGCAGCAGCGGGAAGACGACTGGGTCTCCAGTGACCGCAACAGGCCGATCAGGTCAGGGTTGACGTCGGATTCGACCACGTCGCGACCCTGGTCGCGAAGGGCTTGGGCCACTCGCCGTCCGGAGCGCAGCGAGACCTCTCGTTCGTGGGAGAGCCCACCGGCGAGTACGACGATCGGGCCGTGGGGAGCAATGTCGTTCATGGCGATGCCTAACTGGTGTTTGGAGCCGGGCCGGTCTGGAGCTCGCTGTGGGCAGGGGTGGTCTGGTGTAGCCCGAAGGTGCGGTGCATCTCGAGTTCGTTGGCGAGAACCTTGCCCAACCTGCGGGTGCCTTCAAGGATGCGTTCGGGGGTCGGGAAGCAGAAGGACAGCCGCATGTTCCGGCTCCCGAGGCCGTCGGCGTAGAAGGCGGGCCCGGGGGTGAAAGCGACCCGCTCGGAGACGGCTCGGGGCAGGATCGCCTGGGAGTCGAGTCCTTCGGGCAGAGTCACCCACACGAAGAAGCCGCCGTGTGGTTGCGTCCACGTGGTGTCGGGCGGCATGTTCTCGATGAGGCCTTCCAACATGGCGTCGCGGCGGGCCCGGTACATCTCGCGGAAGACGTCGATCTGCCCGCGCCAGTCGAACTGCTCGAGGTAGGACGAGATCACGTATTGGGAGAACACCGGGGGAGCCAGCGTGGCGGCCTCCTGGGTGAGCACCAGCTTTTCCCTGACCGCGGGCGGCGCGACCACCCAGCCGACCCGGAAACCTGGCGCGAAGGTCTTGGAGAACGAGCCGAGGTAGATCACGTGCTCGGAGTCCATCGCCCGCAGTGCGGGGAGCGGCTCGGCGTCGAGCGTGAGCAGGCCGTACGGGTTGTCCTCAAGGATCAGCAGGTCGTGCTCCTTGGCGATCGCGATGAGCTCGCGGCGCCGCTCCACCGTCTGAGTGACCCCCGTCGGGTTCTGGAAGTTGGGAATCGTGTAGAGGAACTTCACCCGCTTGCCGGCCGCGCGCAGGGTCAGCAGCGCCTGGGTGAGCGCGACAGGATCGATGCCGTGATCGTCCATCGCGACATGGACGATCTGGCACTGGTAGGCGCGGAAGGTGCCGAGCGCGCCCACGTAGCTGGGGCCCTCGGCCAGCACCACATCGCCGGGGTCACAGAACACGCGGGTGACCAAGTCGAGCGCCTGCTGCGAACCGCAGCTGACCACGACGTCGTCGGCGTGGGCGTGGATGCCCTCCTCGGCCATCACCTCGACGATGTGCTCGCGCATGAACAGCTCGCCTTGGCCGGAGCCGTACTGCATGGCCTGGGTGCCCTGCTCATGAATCAGCTTGGCGACGGCAAGGCCGAGCGCCTCACGGGGGAGGTCGGCGATGTTGGGCATGCCGCCCGCCAGCGAGACGACCTCGGGTCGATTGGCGACGGCGAACAGAGCTCGCACGGCTGACACCGTCAGGCCGTGGGTCCGTTCCGCGTACGCATCGACGTAGGTGTCCAGTCGGGTATCCCGACGGGACGGTTCTGGCAGGCTCACCGCACCAGACTGCCGCACTCGCGGCCTAGGATGAAACTGGACCGCCGGGAACGCTCAAGATCGGGAGGTTTGGCCGTGGCTGAGGTGTCGTTCATCGGGCGGCCCGCGCTCGTCGGCGTCGGCTGCCCGTACTGCGGGAGGATTCTCGACACCGACGATGCCGGAATGGTCGCAGCGCAGCAGGCCTGGGGCTGGGTGGGAATCGCCGCCAAGGCGGACGGACGCGTGGCTGGGGTGCTGCTGCTCGAAACCTTGCCGGATCGGACGGCGCTGGTGCGGTCGCTGTGGGTGGCCCCCGGCCTCGTCCGCTCTGGCCTGGGAACGCGACTGGTGCAAGGAGCAGCGGCAGGACTCTTGCGCCGTGACGTCCGGGCGGTGGTCTCGGCGGGCAGCCGGCGAAATCCCACCTGTCAGGCACCGCCGCGCGAATTCCTCAAGGCTGTGGGCTTCGCGCGGGGGCTGGACGAGCAGCTGTGGCACCTCGACCTCGACGCCACCGTGGTGGATCGGCCGCGGCTGATCACCGCCTTCGAGCGGTTCGTCGAGGCGATTCGTCCGGTGGCACCTCCTGAGCCGGCCGGACGGGCCTCGCGGGTAGGGTGAGCCGTGGCGCTCGGGGGCGCCGTCGGAGGGGTGAGTGTGTCGCGAGAGGCCGGGTGGGTAGTAGGAATCAGGAGGCCGCTCACCTCCCCCTGCGACGCCCTTGGAAGTGAAGCTCACACGGAGCGCAGAAACTGAGCAGAAACGGGAAGATCAGAAATATTCCTCAAGCGCCCGCAGCAGGGTGGCCTTGGTCTTGCCGCCGGTGAAGGACTTCACGACCTCGCCACCGACGAAGATCTGGATGGTCGGCAAGCCGAGCACGCCGTACTTCACCGGGGTTTCGGTGTTGGTGTTCGTGTCGAGCTTGTAGAAGCTGACCTTGTCGCCGTGGTCGCGCGCGAGTTCGTCGATGATGGGAGAGATCTGCTTACAGGGCGCACACCAGTCCGCCCAGTAGTCGACCAGAACGGGCTTGGACGACTTCAGCACCTGCGCGGTGAAGGTCGCATCGGTCACTGCTTCGACGGCTGCCATGGCTTTCTCCTGGATCGTTGTGGTGAGTCGGGATGAGCCTAAAGGCTCAGGCTGACACTGCTGCGGCGCTGTGGGTCTCGGCGTCCTCAAGGGCGGCGAGGTACCGTTCCGCGTCGAGGGCGGCCGCGCAACCCGTCCCCGCCGCCGTGATGGCCTGACGGTAGGTGTGGTCGACCAGGTCACCGGCGGCGAACACGCCGGGCAGGTTGGTGCGCGTGCTGGGGGCGTCCACGAGAACGTAGTTCGCCGCGTCGAGATCGACCTGACCCCGGACGATCTGCGAGCGCGGGTCGTGGCCGACCGCGATGAAGGCGCCCTGCACCGCGAGTTCGCGGGTGGCGCCGGTGACGGTGTCGGCCAGGGTCAGCGAAGCCAGCGAGTTCTCCCCGTTCATGCTGGTCACGACCGAATTCCAGGCGAATCCGATCTTGGGATCCGCCTCGGCCCTGGCGATCATGATCTTGGAGCCGCGCAGCGCGTCCCTGCGATGGACGATGGTCACCGTGCGGGCGAACCGCGACAGGAACGTGGCCTCCTCCAGCGCCGAGTCGCCGCCGCCGATCACCGCGATGTCCTTGTCACGGAAGAAGAAGCCGTCACACGTGGCGCACCACGAGACGCCGCGGCCCGAGAGCCGTTCCTCGTCGGGCAGGCCCAGCTTGCGGTAGCCAGACCCCATCGCCAGGATCACGGCCTTGGCCTGATAGGTGTTGCCCTCCGAATCGGTGACGGTCTTCACCGGGCCGGTCAGGTCGACGGCGTTGATGTCGTCGGTGATGATCTCGGCGCCGAACCTCTCGGCCTGCGCGCGCATGGCGAGCATCAGGTCCGGGCCCATGATCCCCTCGGCGAAGCCTGGGTAGTTCTCGACGTCGGTGGTATTCATCAGGGCGCCCCCCGCGGTCACCGCCCCCTCGAACAGCAGGGGGTTGAGGGAGGCGCGGGCGGTGTAGATCGCCGCGGTGTATCCGGACGGGCCGGAGCCGATGATGATGACCTCACGGGTGTCGGACATGGGTTCCTCAACAAGACGGGGACGCGGAGGTCCCACTGTATCGAGCGGTGCTGGACACCTGGCGTCAACCAAACCGGTGGCCTCGTCATTCCCGGTCGGCGGCGCCGTCCC
>JBAVKY010000169.1:0-7307 GCA_049688555.1 Propionicimonas sp. | reverse complement strand
GACCGCCTGGGATCACGGACGGTGATCACCGCCGGCATCTCGGTGATGAGCCTCGGGATGCTCTTACTCAGTCAAGCCTCCGCGTCGCTGGCGGCCTTCAGCGGCGCCGGTGTGCTGATCGGCCTCGGGCTCGCCTCCCTGCTCGGGGCCCCGATCCGCTACGTGACGCTGAACGAGACAACGCGGCAGGAGCGATCCTCGGCCCAGGGCCTGGTGGGCGTCTTCACCGGCCTCGGCCAGCTGGTCGGCAGCGCCGTCGTGGGCGCGGTCGCGGCGTCGACCAGCAGCACGAGCACCGGCTACGACGCGGCCTTCGGCCTGATCGGTATCCTCGGGATCATGCTGCTGGCCGCCGCCGTCCTGTTGAAGTCCAGGGCCGCGGAGCGCGAGCCTGCCGCCCGCGAGACCTCACCCGGAGGGCAGCGCGCCCATGCGTGACCGCATCCTTGCCACCGCCACCCAGCTGTTCGTCGAGCGCGGCTATGACGGGGTCGCCATGCGCGAGATCTCGGACGCGTGCGGCATCACCAAGGCAGCGCTGTACTACCACTTCGTCGGTAAGGCCGACCTGCTGGACGCCATCTGCACCGGCTACCTGCAGGAGATCAGCCAAGTCGTCGCCGCCAGCGCCGACCATGCCGAGAGCCACGAGGCCCAGCTCCGCTGGCTGGTGCACCGGCTCTTCGAGCTGCCCCCGCGGCGCCGGGCCATCATGCGCCTGGCGATGAACGATGGGCGCAAGCTCGAAGCAGTACAGCGGCAGGCTTTCACCACCGCGTATCGAGAGCGGTTCATCAGTCCCCTGCGGCAACTGGTCGCCGCCGGCGTGGCCGCGGGAGAGCTCCGTCCGCTGGATCCGGCCACCGTCGTGTGGCTGCTGCTGGGCATGCTGTACCCGTTCTTCACGCCGCCCGGCGACGGCGGAGCCCACCCTCCCGAAGTGGTCGACACCCTGCTGGAGGTGCTGTTCGGCGGCCTTCGGGTAGCCCCGGCGGACCAAGCGTGACCGTCGGAGCGCAGGCGTAGGCTGCCGCCATGACCGAGCTCTACGACAGCCTGCTTGCTGAGGAACGCGACTTGGTGGTGGAGGATTTCACCCTCGAGGACGCCTGGCAGCTGGGCTCACGGATGCGCACCGCCGCCATCGCGGCGCGGTTGCCGATCGCGATTGGGATCACCTTCGGCCAGCAGCGGGTGTTCCACACCGCGCTGCCGGGTTCCAGCGCGGACAATGATGACTGGCTGGCCCGCAAGACAATGGTCGCCCTCCGCTACGCGCGGGCCTCGCTGACGGTCGGCGAGTCGTTCCGCGTCCACGGCCAGGACTTCGATGTGGACGGCCGGCTCGACACCTCCCGGTACGCCGCCCACGGGGGCGTGGTGCCGTTGCGGCTGCGCGGGGGCATCGTGATCGGGACGGTGGGCGTCTCCGGCCTGCCCCAAGTCGAGGACCACGACTTCGTCGTGGCACAGCTGCGCGCCTTCCTGGCTCAGCGCTGAGGCCCCGGCCCCGCAGAACCGGCCCCGCAGATCGGGGGCGTGGAACCTGCTCAGTCGCGGGGCGGCTCTGCGATGGCCGCCACCAGCGGGTGTGCGGCGACCCGGAGGATCTCGTTCGCCGCCACCGAAAGGGTCGAGGTGGGGGTGCCCCCGCCGCAGAAGACGGCGCCCATCGCGGGCACCGCTTCGTCCAAAAGCACGACGGTGTTGGCATCGGAGCAGATCGGGCTCACCCCGCCGGGTTCCATGCCAACCGCCCGTAGCCGCTCCTCGGTGGCTGGACGGAGCTGCGAGCGGGAGACCCCAAGGGCCTGCGCGATCGCGCCGTAACGGACGCGGAATGGCCCGGGCACCCCGACCAGGGCGAGCCTGCCGTCCGGCAATTCGAGAGCGAGGGTCTTCACCGAGGTGGTCTGATCCAGGTTCGTCCGGTGGAGGTCCGCCTCGCTGCGAATCGGTGGGTGGTGATGGACGTTGAACGCGACTCCGGCGACCGCGAGCGTCTCCTGCACCTGCATGGCCACCCCTTCGCACACCGCGGCACGACAGCGACGCTGCCGTGCGCGAGTGAGGTTACTCGATCGCGGCCGCCCCCGGCCCGGCTCGCCGCGGTGAGCCGCCGCCCGACCTTCGCCCGGGTGCGTCGTGGCCGATTCCGCGGATCGCAGTATCCGCGGGCCAGCCGCCATAGGATGCGCACGTGAAGCGCCTCGGACGTGGCAGCGACTTCCGTCCACGACGTCCGGCGACGACCAGCAGGTCGTTGGTCGGCTGGATTCTGGCCGTGATCGGGCTGGCGATCGTCGGGGCGCTCGGCTATGTGATCATCGAGGGTTGGTCCTTCCCGGACGGCCTCTATATGGCGGTCACCACGATGACCACCGTCGGCTTCCGTGAGATTCACGAACTGCGCTGGCCCGGACGGATCTGGACCATGCTGATGGCTCTGTCGGCCATCGGCGTGATCTTCGGAACGGTCGGGGTGGTGGCCGAGAACATCATCGCCGACGTGGCCAGCGGCAACAGAAGGGTCAAGCGGATGAACCGAATCATCGACCAGATGCGGGGCCACTTTGTGGTGTGCGGCTATGGACGGGTCGGCTCCATGGTCGCTCGTGAACTGCTCGAGGACGGCAACCGGGTCGTGGTCATCGACGTCCGGGAGGAATCGCTGCAGCGGGCCGAGGCGGACGGTCACCTGGTGATCCACGGCGACGGATCCTCCGACGAAGTGCTGCGTCAGGCAGGCGTCGAGCGAGCCAAGGGGCTGGTCAGTGCCATCGACTCCGATGCGCACAACGTCTACGTGACGCTGACCGCGCGATCGCTCAACCCCGGCCTGTTCATCGTGGCACGCGCGGGCGACCAGAGCGTGATCCCCAAGCTGATCCAGGCGGGTGCCGACCGGGCCGTGTCGCCGTACACGATGGCGGGTCGGCGCATCGTGAACCTGACCTTGCGCCCCAACGTGATCGAGTTCATCGACGAGGCTCTGACTCGTTCGAGTCTCGCGTTCAGCATGGAGGAGGTCGCCGCCGAAGCGGGCGGGATCCTGGTCGGACGCACCATCGGCGAACTCCGCGCACAGGGGATCATGACCCTGGCGGTCCTGCACGCGCCCGGCGACTACGAGCCGAATCCCCCCGATGATCGCCAGGTCGCTGCCGGGGAGCACCTGATCGTGTCCGGGGCTGCCGACATCCTCGACGGCCTCGCGCGGCACACCCCGGAGCGCACCGACTCCTGGCAGCCGGACCCGTCCGGTGCCTCATGACGCGGCCGACACGAGGCACCGCACGACCGGGGACGGAGCTGGAGACCGACCTGACCCCGCCGACGGCTACGACCACCTCACGCCGTGGCCGCGACGGCCTCCAGAAGGGCTGCGTTGAAGGCGGGCAGGTCACGCGGGCTGCGGCTGGTGATCAGGTTGCCGTCGACGACCACTTCGGCGTCAACCCAACTGGCACCGGCGTTCTTCAGGTCGGTGGCGATCCGCGTGGTCGAGGTCAGCGTGCGACCCGGCACCACGCCGGCCTCGATCAGGATCCTCGGGCCATGGCAGATCGACGCGACCGGCTTGCCAGCGTCCATGAACGCCCGCACGAAAGCGATCGCAGCGGGATTGGTGCGGATCTTGTCCGAGTTCAGGGTGCCGCCGGGTAAAACCAGTGCGTCGTAATCAGCGGGATCGGCCTCGTCCAAGGTGAGATCGACGGTGAAGTCGTCACCACGTTCCCAATCGCCGACCAGCGCCGTGATGGTGCCGTGTTCTTCGGACACCAGGACGGGCTTCGCCCCGGCGCTCTCCAGCACGGCCCACGGCTCGGTGAGTTCAGGCTGCTCGACGCCCCGCTTCAACAGAAACGCGACTCGCTTGCCACTCAGGTCAGGCATCTGATTCCTCCCTTAGGTCCGATATCCGACCAGCCTATGGTGCGAGCGGGCGTCCCTCAGGCTTGCGGGTAGGCGCGGCGCTCCGCCTCCGCCCAGGCCGCGGCGTCGAGGGCCAGGACGCCGGGGTGGTACGTGATCAGGGAGGACGAGGCGATCGCGACCTGCCGCAGGGCCGTCCGATCACCGGCGAGCGCGCCGCACGCCCGCGCCTGGACCAGCAGGTTACCCAGGGCTGTGCCTTCGGCAGGCCCGGCGATGACCGGCAGCCCCGTGGCCTCGGCGGTCAACTGGCACAGCAGCGTGTTCTGGCAGCCGCCGCCGACCACGTGCACCACCGAGACCTCCTGTCCAGCCAGCGCGCACGCCCGGGAGATGGTGCGCCGGTAGGCCAGGGCCAGCGAATCGACGATGCAGCGGCAAATCGCCACCGGGTCGTCGGCGAGTTCCTGGCCGGTCTCCGTGGCCATCGCGAGCAGCCGGACGGGCATGTCGCCGGGCGGCAACAGCCGCGGGTCGGTCATGTCGAGAACGCAGGTCAGGGCGGGACGCTCGGCCGCCGCGGCCAACAGCGGCAGCAGTTCGACCACCTGTCCGGCCGCGTGCCAGGATCGCAGGCTCTCGCTGAGGACCCACAGTCCCATAACGTTCTTCAGGTAGCGGACGGTGCCGTCGATGCCGAGCTCGTTGGTGAAGTCGGCGTCCCGGCTGGCCGCGGTCAGCACCGGCTGCTCAAGTTCGAGGCCCACCAACGACCAGGTCCCCGACGAGATGAACGCGAAGTCGGTGGTCGATGCTGGGATGGACACCACCGCCGAGGCGGTGTCATGACCGCCGACAGCGATCACCTGGAGCTGTTTGCCCAGGAGGCCGGGGGTTGTCGGGCCGAGCACCGTGCCGGGCTCGACCAGTTCAGGCAGCACCTGCGGCAGGGGCAAGCCGTACCGCCGGGCGAGGTGATCGAGCAGGGTCACCGACCACCGGCGTGCCGCCACGTCGAGCAGGCCGGTGGTGGAGGCGATCGTCATTTCGGCCACCTGTCGGCCACACAGCCAGTAGGCCATCAGGTCGGGGATGAGCAGGATCTTGGCCACCTCGGGCCAGCGGGCGTCCTCGCGTCCGGCCACCAGCTGGAAGATCGTGTTGAATGCCAGCACCTGGAGTCCGGCGGTGGCATACAGCTGCTCGGCGGGCAGCGCACCGAAGACAAGTTCCGGCACGCCGAGGGTGCGGTCGTCGCGATAGTGGAAGGGCGATTCGAGCAGCTGGCCAGCAGCGTCCAGTCGACCGTAGTCGACCCCCCAGGTGTCCACCCCCACAGATTCCAGGGCACCACCGCTGGCCTCGATGGCGGCTTCGAGACCGGACCTGATGTGGCCGAAGAGCACGTCGGCGTCGGTGTGGAGGCTGTCGTCGGCGGCCTCCACCGGGCCATTTCCGAAGCGGCCGGTCTCGCTGAGCTCGAACCGGCCGTCCTCGAGCTTCCCGAGGATCACCCGGCCACTGGAGGCACCCAGATCTGCGGCGGCGAAGTAGCGGGCGGTCATCGGGGTACCCGGAGCCGGGATTCGAAGTTCATGTGAGCGTCCTTGCTGCAGGCCTGAAACGTTTCATAGCCTAGCGGCTCAGGCGGCACGGGTCAAGGAGACTCGCGCCAGGAGGTGGCGTCCGCGATCGAGCAGGATTCACCACGGCGACGGTGGTGAACCCTGCTTGCTGTGGCGAGGCTAGGCCGTGACCGTGACCTTGACGGTCTTCGTGGCCGCGTTGAGGTGGGAATCGCCCGAGTACGTCACGCTGATCTGGTGCTGGCCAGCGTTGCCGATCTTGGGGTACGTGACTTTCGCCACGGCGTCGTGCGCCGCCAGCGGGACGGCCTTGAGTACCTTGCCGTCCAGGGAGAACGTCACCTCGCCGGTGGGAACCACATTGCTCGCCGTGACCGTCGCCGTCACCACGACTTGGGTGCGCGCTCGCTTGATGGTCGTGGTGGACAGGCCAAGAGCCAATTTGCTCGACGCCTTCACGATCCGGTAACGGAACGACGAAGTCTTGGTCACGGCTCGCTCGACATAGGTGAAGGTTGCCTCGGCGTCTCCAACGGTCGTGGCGGCGAAGCCCGCGATCGTGGCCCTGCTGGTGACGTCTTGGTAGTAGACGCCCCGGTTGTAGAGAGCCTTCACCACCAGACCTTGGGGGTTGAGTGACTCCCCGACCGCGTAGGTGACCCGGGTGGGCGGGGTCACCACGATCGATGTCAGCACCCCTGCGGCCGGCGGACGGGCCACCAGCGCCTGGTACTGGGGCAGCAGTTTGAACACGCTGGCCACATTGCTGGCGATCGTCCCGATCGAGGCGGACGACAGCGGCTGCCGCCCCGCATTCGCGAGGTCCGGGTAGGCCACATTGGCGGCCTGCCGGATCGGCCACGCGGCGCCCCGCTGCTCTTGGATGAGCACTGTCGCGGCATTGAAAAGCACGGAGGCTCTGCGGAGGTGCGAAGAGTCGGAGATCAGCGAGTAACTGGTGTACACCGACGACGCGCCGAGAATGGCCATCGAATTGGTGGCATTGCTCACGGTGCTGGCGGACTTCGACTCGACCAGGATTCGCGATGCCTTGATGCCCTTGGCGATCAGCCACTTCTGCATGACCTGCGCCTCCGTCTTGCCATTCTTTGGGACACCCCCGGTCACAAGCACCATGGAATTCGGATACTTGGCCAATGCCGTGATAGCGACCTTCAAACGACGCTCCAACCGGACGGTCGGCCTTCCCGACTTCGTCAGGGCCGATCCCAACACCACGAAGACATGGCCCTTGTCAGGCAGCCCCGTGGGGACGGACGAGTTGATCTTCAAGTACTCATCGATCGACTGCCAGGAGGCGAGGAATTCCGTCCAGAGCGTCCCCTCCCAGGCGGATGACGCGGCCATGGAACTCACCACCAGGTCGCGCTGAGCGGTATTCCCCACCCGCTGGAAGTAGATCGCCTGGGCCTTGAGATCAGCGATCGATGTCGAGGTGGCGGCACGCGCCTGAGGGTCTACGCCGGTCAGTCCGGCGAAGGCCAGCAGCACACCCAATAGCGAAACAATCACGGGGCGAGCAATCCTGACATACTTCATGACGAAACCTTCCGGTGGGAGGACGGCCTTGGTCGCGGGCAGGCAAAATCAGAGCCAGAATCACCGCGAATAGACTGTCGACGCCGCGCCAATAGCCGGTGTACCGACGGGCGGTAGTGGTAGTTTGACATCCCGCTAATGACCGATGGACATTGCTTGAGGGTTTTCCAACCGAGGTTGAGGGTTCATTTCCAACCGTCAGCGCGGCCATCCCACGTCCGCCAGCACTGGTCCCCGCCGCACACGTCCCCGCCGCACACGCGACCCACGCATCTCACGCGCCTC
>JBAVKY010000168.1:0-12558 GCA_049688555.1 Propionicimonas sp. | reverse complement strand
GTGCTCGTCCATGCCGACGGCTCGGTCACAGCCGAGACCTCGCACCTCGACGGCGGCTTCTGTGTGCTCGAGTTGCCGTCGAGGGCCGAGGCCGAGAAGTGGGCTGCGCGCCTCGCAGTCGCTTGTCGTACCCCACAGGAGCTCAGGCAATTCGGGTCCGACCCGGAGTCCTGACCGGTCGGAGTTGCGGGGTCGGAGCCAGGGACCCCACCCGCTCTTGAAGGCAAAGCGCTCGCAGCAGCCTTCCCACAGGGCACAGGCTGGAGGACGCGTCCTCGGCCACGCGTGCGGGGGTCTAGTGATGGCCATGTCGGTTCCGTCCCTGGGTCGATGCCAGGCACCTGCCGAGCGACATCGGCGTCACCTGCGGTAGCTCGGCCTTTCGTCGGAGCCAGCGCGGTGTCGTGCGGCGCCGCTAGTGTTGCCGACGAGCGGCCGATGTTGGCCGGCGAATAGACCGCGCTGAAGGAGCCCCCACCCCATGAAGGCACTGCTGACAAGGAGAGTACCTGTGTGGGTGCTGCTCGTCGTGGCCCTCTCCGTTCTAGCAGGCGGGGTACTCGCCTCGTCTTCGGCTCTGCGAGCGTCGGTGTTCACCACCAGTACCGAAGTCATCAACACCCAGGTGGTCAGCTCGGTCTCCCTGGACGAACAGGTCGTGCTGATGGGTCTGGGCGTGCAGGGGGTTGAGCAGAAGCGGGAGAACGCCAAGTTCTTCGGATTCGAGATTCCCGGAAGCGAGCGGGCGGCTTTCGTTCGGTACTCTTTCACCGCCAAGCTGGGCATCGAGGGCGAGGACGTCAGGATCGCGCAGACCGGCGACAAGCAGTTCCATATCACTATTCCCGGGTTCGTCTTCATCGGTCTGGACAATCCGAAGCTCGAACTCCTCGTCGAGGACAACGGCATCCTCAGCGCGGTGACACCCGAGATCGACCAATTGGAGATCGCGAACCACGTGCTTGGTGACGACGCCAAGGCCGCGCACATCGCTAATAGCACGGAACTGCTCGAGGCCCAGGCGAAGTCGTTCTACACCAGCATCGTCCACAGCATCGATCCGGACATCGCGCTGGAGTTCGAGTTCCGTCGCCCCTGACCCCACCGCGGGTGACGCTGACATGGCCTTCTAGGTGAAGGCAGGTCTGCCTTCGCCTGCAAGCAGTCAGCGGTCGTATACCTAGTCGAAAGGGTCGGGAGGGCGTCAGGCAGCGACGATCGGTTCGACCGCGGCGATCTGCTCGGCGTGGGTGATCTTGGCGATGAGCGTGTCGTAGTTGGTCTGGAGGTCGATCCAGTACCGGCCGAGGCGACGCGGCTGGCTGTGGCGTTGCGGATCGCCGAGAGGGGATCTGACAGCGCTCCGCAGACTCCCACCGCCGTGATCGGCGCCTGGGACAAGTTGACGGCGCAGGACCCTCGGTGCGTGTCACAACGAGAAGCCGTCATAGCCCACAGAAATGATGCGGTCATCCTCAAAGAACTTCAGCGGATACTCGTTTGACGGCATGGCGCGCAGATAGAACCTTAGCGCCGCATCCCCGGCCGGTTCGATCATTAGGTAGCGCTGTAACCGTGAGGCGCTCACGCGACTGCGCATGACCTCATACACGTGGTGCAGCAACTCGGTACCGTGGTGCAGCGGCTCGCCACCTTTGAGGAATAGTCTCCTGTGGTACCGATATTCCGGATGAATCGCGATGTACGCCAAAGAATCGTACTGATCCTCCGGGTAGCTCATCACAATCGCACCGCCCAAGATGCCTTCAGCGGGGTCACCATCGGCGGCTTTCACAATTCGCCGCACGAACGCCGTCGTATCGCGAAAATCACTCCATAGCCTATGAGAGGATTTCCCGATAGGAAATGCCATGCTCAGGATGTCTCTCAATGCGTGGCGATCTTCTCTGGAAAGCTCTGCGTACGCACAGTGCTCGTTCGCGTACGACACTTCTCTGTGCGCGGCGGCGGCCGCCGAGTCTCTCCTGGTCACCCTCACATCCTCCAAGGTTCGTGGTGCTACACGTCAAGTCGCCCGCGACGTGGGGGTGTGGGTGCGTCAGGACCGTCACACCACTTCCAGGGACTTTGACCGAAGTGAAACTGAACACCACGAGCAGCTCAGCCAACCCGTATGCTCCCCAGTGTGCGGGCCTGACTGAAGGAGGGCTGCAATGTGTGACCCGTCCAAGCTATTTGGTGATATGCACCCAAAGGGCTGTTGTGCCGAGTTGGCTCTCGGCGAGATCGGTGAGAACGTGGCCCAAACCGCGTCGGATGCCGCCCACCTCCATCGGCACGCTGAGTTGAGTGAAGCGAGCTGAAGCATGAAATGGAAAGACGGCCGGATCGAGCTGGACACCAGCAGGTACTCACCTGCCTTGGAATGGCTGCTCGATTCCCTGATGGAACAGGTCGCCCAGCTACACCATCGGCAGGTGACCGAGACCCAATTGTTGGCCACACTCCTGCAGGCTCGCCAAGGCTCCGAGTCCCCCGACTTGCCGAACGACCAGCGTGACCAGTATCGCAACGCGGTCGCGCTGCTTGAGAACCACCTCACTTCCGGCGTGCAACTCTCCCACTGTCTGGACGCCTTTCAGGTGGTCGCCGAGGTGGGGGCACAAGAGATCGACCCGTTCGAGCGGGGCAACTGGTGCGAGCCGCTGCCGGGCCTGATCGAGGAGCTTCCCGACGGTGCCGGGATCCCGCAGATGCTCAGTGCGCTGTTCGAGGCGACGGAAAGGCTCCCACACGGGACTCTGCTCGCCAAGTTGTTCCAGACCGCTCACCTGATCGAAGCGCTGGCTGCGTCCGTATCCGGGCGTGCGGTCTTTGGGGGAGGCCTAGCGGATGGCAGTTCGGCACCTGAGAACGCCGGGGTGGTGGACGACGAGGCATTCACCCCTCGCGGCCGATTCCTTCTGGACAAGGCCTTGACGATCGCCGCGAAGTCCGGGGCGCAGACGTGCGATTCAGCGACCCTGATGATCGCCATGCTGTTGGCGAAGGACACCTACACCCAGCTCATCATGCGGCGGGCCGGCGTCAACACCAGCACGACGAGGATGTCCAGCCATGTCGCAACCGTGACGGTGGAGCTTCACCCGGGCGCCACTCCGCTGCCCGCGACCGCATCGAGTCTGAACCCGGAACTGCGGGCCCTCTTGCAGGCGGCGCTGCGTCAGGCGCTGGCCACCGGGGGGCGGGCGATCGGCGAGCGGGAACTCCTCGGTGAGCTACTGAAGAGCCCCGAGGTGAAGCTTCGTTACTTGGTCGATGACGTGCTCCGCCTACCGGCGAACCTGGTCAACGAGTTGCTGAGCGAGATCCGTGAGCCCGAGGTCATCGAGCCGTACCTGCCCAGCGATATCTGCCCGACTCGCAACGTGACGGTCAAGCTCGCCCGATCCCCCGAGACCGCGCCCATCGGCCGCGACCAGCTCACCACCCAAATCGTGAAGGTCTTCTTCCGCAAGAAGAGCCGCAACGTGCTGTTGCATGGGGAACACGGCACCGGTGCGTCCACCATGGCCGACGTGCTCGCCGACGCACTGCGGCAGGGCCGTTTCCCTGCCATGCGACACACGCAGGTGATTGCGTTCGACCTGTCGGGTTTGGATGGTGTCGAGTACGCGGAGGCTGCGGAGAGGCTGCTGGCGTTCATGGAATCCGAGCCGGACCGCATCTATGTGATCGACGGCTTCGGGAAGTACTTCGCCGAGCACTTCGCCGCGTGCGCCCGGCGGTTCGCGCACAATACCTATCGGTTGCTCACCTTCGCGGACGCGGGCGAGTACACGGCGCTGCAGGCTGGATCAGAGCCGTTGAAGGGTTTCCTCGACGACATTGAACTGGACGAGCCGTCGGCGGGAATCACCGCCCAGATCGTGACGCAGGCGATGGAAAGGATTGCCAGGGAGTACGGCGTGACATTCGCTGCCCAGGTGTCGCAAAGCGCGATCCGAATGGCCGGCGACTACATGCTGTCAGCCCGGTTCCCCGCGAAAGCGGTGGACCTCCTGCAGCGGGCGGCAGCGGACGTCGCCGCGGAAGCCGAGATGACCGGTTCGGGTTCACGAACGGTCGACCGTAGAGCTATCGCCCAGTGCGTGGGCAACGTCACAGGCCTGCCGGTCGAGACCATCCTCGGTATCGGTCAGGACAAGGACTATGTGGATCTATTGTCCGCGACGATTGTCGGCCAGGGAGTCGCGGTCGCCAAGGTGGCTGGGCGCCTCGACCTGATCCAGAAGGGCCTGGTCGACAAGAAGGCTCCGGCTGCGGTCTTCGTCTTTGCTGGGCTCTCCGGTACCGGAAAGACGGAGCTCGCCAAGCAGATCGCTCAGATCTACTCCCAGACCCACGTGATGATCAGCTTCGCCATGGAGAACTTCGGAGAGCCGCATTCGGTCTCCAAGTTGATCGGATCGCCCCCGGGATACGTCGGATACGACGAGGGTGGTCCCCTGATCAACGCGCTCAACCGCGATCCATACGCCGTGGTGTTGCTCGACGAGGTCGAAAAAGCTCACCCTGCCGTTTGGGACCCGTTCCTGAACCTTTTCGATGAGGGCACCATCACCGACTCCAAGGGCGTGACGGCCTCCGGCGCGAGAGCCTTCTTCGTTCTAACCTCGAATATCGGCCAGTACGAAATCGCCGAAATGCTGGCGAGAAAGGCCACGCCAGCCGAGATCGAAGAGTCCGTGATGAAGCTCTTCCCGAAGCACCTTCACGAGCAAGCGCGCATCCCGTCCTTCCGGCCCGAGTTCATCGGTCGTGTCATGAGTCGGGGCGGGATCGTGGCGTTCGATGCGCTCAGTTCCGAAGCATTGTTGGGCATTGCTCGGCACGGTTTTGAGAAGATCAAGCGTGACTTCGCGGCTATTCACGGGGGTACATTCGACTGTGACGATGCCGTGTTGAAACTCATTGCCGATACGATCTATCGTGAGAATGACGCCGTGATCCGCGAGCACCGGCCCGGCTATCTCGGTGCGCGTCGCATCCAGCAACTGCTGGACCAATATGTGAACAACAAGCTCGCCCAGAAGATCCGGCAGATCGCCGGCGCCCAACTGGTTCGGGTGGTGCTGAACGGTCGCGACACCGAGTTGATCCCGGTCTACGATGAGGCCGACGCGCAGGAGTTGATCGCCAAGAGACACGTCGAGCTAGTGGATCGCGTCGAGCTTCGGTTCAACCAAGTGGCAAGCGCCCCCAACGAGGCGTTCTCCGGAATGTCGGAGAACAACCTGATTAGGCTTGACCGCCTCCTCAGTGAAGTGGGGGCGATCCTGTGAAGGTCAACGAATTGGCCGGCGAGGTGTTGGCGGGCAAGTACTCTCTCCAGCGCGTCCTCGGGAAGGGCAATTTCGGCACCGTCTATTTGATGCACGAGTTACTGGACGGGCAATTGGTGCGCGAGGCCGCCCTGAAGCTCTATTCGCCGGAGGCGAGCAGGCTGGGGAACGTCGAAGGCATGCTCGCCGATTGCGCCTTTCCCGCGCGGATCATGAGCTCCAGCGCTTCGCTGGACGTCAAACGGCATTTCGCACAGATCTATGACTTCGGCTATCTCGACACCGCGGCCGGACGGTGCGCCTATGTGTCGATGGAGTTGATCCGGGGCGCGGAAACCTTGGAGGCCCTCAGCGAGCGCTACCGCCACTCCGGTCGCCATCCCCGCGCCGAAATGGTCATCGACTACGCCCAACAGTTCTTCACGGCCTTGGCGGCGGCCCACGCCGCCGGCGTGCTACACCGCGACATCAAGGGCGCGAACGTCATGATCGACGCCGGAGTCGTCCGGGTGATGGACTTCGGCATGGGCGCTTACCTCAGCCAGCCCGCGGCAGCGCTGAAGACCACCATGAGCATCTACGCCCCCGAGAACTTCGATGGCCGCTACACCGCGGCCAGTGACATTTACCAGGCCGGGCTGATGTTCTACGAGCTCTACACCGGCATCTCCCCGTACGCCAGCCACGGCATCGAGGCGGCCGCACCTGTCGACTGGCTGAACGAACGCAGGAAGCGAATGGACTTCGCCTACCGCCCGGGTAGGTCCATACCAGGCGTGCACTACGTGGACGTCCTGGACGCGGTCCTGGCCCGCTGCCTGGAGTACGCCGAAATAGCTCGCTACGGTTCGGCTCAGGCGGTCTTGGACGCGCTCTCGCAAACCGATACTGTCACCACCGCCGAATCCGCCCTGGCCATGGGCGATTACCGCACCGCTCTGCAACTCGCCGAGCGGGCGCTCACCAATCCCGATACCGATGACGACAAGCGCGTCAAGAGCCTGCGGACCGTCGCCGCCGCGCATGACGCCCTCGGGGACCAAGAACAAGCGCTGGAGCGCTACAAGGAGGCCATCGCACTGGCCGAATCAAGCGGCGTCCTGTTCCACAACCCAACAGCGTTCAACAATCTCGTGGACGCCGTGGTGCTGATCTACACCAAACGCGGGCAGGCCGGCATGGCCCGCCTCGTGAGCAAGAAGAGGAAGTAGCCATGGCCTACATCATTCCTGAACTGCGTGAAGTCCCCGCATGGCTCAGCCAAGGCCACCTGCCGAGGCAGGCCGTGGCCGAGTTGCTGCGTCGACAGAAGGTCGCCCTCTCGGCGGCAGAAGCGCGGGCTGCCGAGGCCCTCAAGCAGGCGGGGAAAATCGGTGAGGTATTCGGGCTCGCGCTCTATCGGAAACGCGGTGCCGCCAACAGCTCCGAGTTCCGAACTCTCTTCGACGCCCTGCAGACTGTCGGCGCCGAACTGATCACCCACGTCGGCGAGCCCCTCGACGGGCATCTGGAAGAGCTGGCCGACGTTGTCGATTGGGTCGGATCCGCCGAGGGGATCTCCCCAGGGTGCGTCGCCGAGGCGTTCGAGCCGGAGATCCGCCTGAACGGGAGGCTGGTTCACCGCGCCAAGCTGATCTGCGTGCTTGAGGATGAGGCGGTGATCGGTGAGCCGCCGAGCGCGGGCGCATCGATGTCCGCCGCCAGCGACGATCAGGGCTCGGACCCAGCCAACCCACAGACCCAGGCAACCACCGAATCGGGGGAGACAGATGAAGATCAGTAAGGCCGTGGGCATAGACCTCGGCACGACCAATTCCGTGATCGCCATGGTGGGGAAGGACAACGAGACGATCATCTGTTACACCGACCGTTCAGGGCGCAAGACCTTCCCCTCGGTGGTGGCGTACGACCGTCGCAGTGACTCTCTCCAAGCCGGAGCCCCGGCGTTCGCCAAACGGGGGACGGCAGCGGAGCCGATCGTCAGTATCAAGTCCCACATGGGAGACGCCGACTTCCGTGCCAAGACCGGGCCGAAGAGCCTCGCCCCCATCGAGGTGTCGGCGGTGATCTTGGGCGAGATGAAGAAGAAGATGCAGGAGTACTTGGAGACCAACGGCTACGAGGAATACGTCGTTGACCGGGCCGTCATCACCATTCCGGCCTACTTCGCAGCCAACGCCCGCGAGGCCACCACGAAGGCCGCCGAGAAGGCGGGGCTCAAGGTGGAGTTCACGCTGCAGGAGCCGACCGCCGCCGTCCTCTACTACGCCCGGCAACATAGCATCGAGGACGGCATCTTCCTGGTTTACGACCTGGGCGGCGGCACCTTCGATGTGTCGGTGGTGAAGGTAGACGGCGGCGACGCGGACGTGTTGGGCATCGCGGGGAACAACTACCTGGGCGGGGACAACCTCGACGAAGAGCTGGCCAGCTACTTGCTGAGGGACCTCCAGAATGATGCCGAGATGGACTACGACCTGGCGGGCTTCGACGCCAACCACGACCCGGAGGACAGGCGGCGTTTCACCAAGCTGAAGCTGGTGGCGGAGTCGATCAAGAAGTCCCTCAGCCTCACGCACGTGCATTTCGAGGAGTTCAGCAACATCTTCACCGACAAGGCTGGGGTTCCGGTCAACCTGGCGCTCGAGATCACCCGGGAGACGTTCGAGAAGCTGATCCGCCCCATCCTTGAACCCACCATGGACGAGGTGCGCACGGCACTGGCCAAGGCGAAGGAGGACTACCAGGTCACGCTGGGCATGGTGGATGCGGTGTTGTTGGTCGGCGGCTCGACCCACATCCCGCTGGTCAGGGACATCCTCGTTGCGCACGTCACCGACCCCTCCCTGCCGGAGCACACCAAACAGCCCGTCCCGGTGAAGTACGAGCCGGACATGGCTGTCGGCTATGGCGCTGCCCTTTCCGCCGTTGTCACCGGCACCGCCGCGCTGAACGATGCGGCCCTAGCGGTGCTCAGCGGCGACGAGCTAGCCATTGGTGCCATCGCGGCCGACGAGTTGGTGCTGGCGCCGACGTTCGGGCCTGGCTCCGGGTATGGAGGGGAGTCCGTCGTGGAGGGCTCGCTGGGGGCGCTGCAAGGCGCCATTCCCCAAGCCATCTTCGCCCGGGTCACCCGGGCCGCAGGCGGCTTCAGCAAGGAGTATCCAGTCAACGCTGACGGCTCGTTCGCCTTCACCGGCCTCCTGTCGGAGAACGACCCGGAACCGTATGCCTGCGAGTTCCTGTCGGGCAGGCGCTCGCTCGTCCGAGTCACGTTCGACGCATCCATCCGGAATGCCCCGCGTGCGCAGGTGGCGTTGTCACGCTCGTACTTCATCGAGACGAAGCGCGTCGACGGGGGCTCTGAGCTGGTGCCGCTGATGCGGCAGGGAGAGACGCTGCCCCTCACCCGCGACTACGAATTCGCCACCAACCCGAGCAACAGCTACTTTGCCGAGCTGCGCTTCTACGAGGAGTTCGACTTTCTCAAGCAAGTCACCATCAACTTCCCCGAGCCTGTGGCGCCGGGGACCGCGGTGAAGCTGTCCCTCTCCTGCAACCTGCAAAGCAAGTTCTCCGCGCGGGCATCCGTGGCAGGGGTCGTCGTAGACACCCAATTCGAGGCGTCACCCGCGCCCCCGCTGCCCAGCCGCGAGGACGTCGCCAAGGACTTGCGGGAGGCGCGCGCCAAGATCGAGCAGATCCCCGAGACCGGCGCACAGATCGTTCAACTGGCGAAGCTCGATCGTCTGTCGAACGCGCTTGAAGCGGCCCTAGATGCAGGGGACGCAGGAAAGGCCCGTGACCTGCGGAACGAGGTGCGTCGGCTCGCTAGTGAGATCAGCACCGCCCGAGTGCTAGCTCCGAAGCTGGGCGAGTTCGAGGATCTGGTGGCTCGCTGCGAACGCGTCAACGGGGACTCCGACAAGGGCGGCCCGAAGGTGGCCGAGGAGATCTACGCCGCCGCGAACTCCGGCCGGAACGCCTATAAGGTCGAAGATCAGGCCCGGCTCACCAAGGCTGTCGACGAACTAGACGCGATCCTGAATGATCTGACCACCAAGGACCCTGGCCCTGGCGGCGGAGGCGAGCGTCCACCGCTGTGGATGCTGGTAATGCACTTTGGCCCGCAGGTCATCGGGATTATCGATGCCGCTGAGGCCCGAACCGACTTGCCCGACTCCTTCCGGCGGGACCACATGCTCGGCGCGGCAGCCGACCGGTCGGCGGTACGCGCGGCGATGAAAGCCTGCACGCCTCCGCTGCCGGCGTACTTGATGCCCGACCATTGGATGGCGGACGAGGATGCGGCGTCGCACTTCAGCATTGTCCAGCGCCTATATCAGAAGTGGGAAGGTATACAGAATATGGACGGTGTCGTCACGAAGCGGGCAGGGATTTGAGGTGACGGGGATGATCTGCCCATTGTGTGCCCAAACCGTGCCGGTGCAGCAGGCGGACTGCCCATCCTGTGGTGCTGGACTTGCCGAATATGCCGCCGTATGGTACTACGCCGACCAGTTGTTCAACGACGGAGTGGTTGCCCTCAGCAAAGGTCAATACGCACTGGCCGCGACCCAGTTCGCCGCGGTCTGCGAATTGAATGCCGATGACGAAGCCGCCTACCGGGCTTTCGAGCATGCCGTCACTCAGCTTGGCGTGCAGGTGGAAGCTGGAGGGATCCTCCCCGACGCCACTCAGCCGTCGTCCAATCTCATCTGGGACGAGCAGCACGCGCGCCCCAACGGGGCCTCGGGGTCTGGGCGGGTCGCAGGCCCGGCGGTTGAGCTCGTGGTGCCTGCGCCTCAGCAAGCGCCTACGACCGGCCGATGGGGAAGGGCGCCCCTGAAGTCGTCACGCGCGTCCCGCAGACGTGCCCGTTGAAACGGTGGCGGCCGTGGTCCCAAGTGCCTGCGTACGCTCGCGGCGCATGATGCTCTCCGGCTGCGATGCGCCCTCGTCACCAATCGCCGCAGCCCCGCGTTCTTCCCTGATGAGTCTTTGCCACACACCATCTTCGAAGGACGTCCAGCACTTAGGCTTGAAGACACGAATGCGGCGCGAAGGAGCTGCTGATGAATCGCTTTGAGACGCTCCTGGCGCCGCCATCGTTATCGTCCAAGGATCTCAGCATCCACATCAATATGCATCCGGAAATCCCCAAGGAAGTGTCCGGTAAGTGCAAGAACGACTTCGCCAACGTGGCGACCAGGTTACATGACGAGTTGACGACACTCCGATTCGGGCGCACACTCGCCGACTCGCCGGCCCCCGCCCGCTACCAGGCCCTGAATCAGCAGCTGACCGGTTCCACTGCAACTCCTATCGATTGGAAATTCTTCGCGGACGAGTTCACGGCGTTCAAGGCCGAGCATCCCCAGAGAATGGGCACTGAACGGATGCTGCAGCTCGTCAGTGGGCTGTCCGACCCATGGCGCGTGCAGGCGTGGGCCGCCCAGGCCCTTCGCATCGCGCAGAACGCCGAGACAGAGGATTCCGCGCACGCAGGAACGGCATGGCGCAGCGCCGTGAAGCTCTACGCGACCTTCTTGGCCCGTGCCGACGTCACCCAGAGCCACACCTATCGGTCCCAGACCGATCCGTGTGCACAGGCCACGTGCCAGAAGGCCTGGCAGTCCTTCCTGGCCGACGAGGTAGCCGCTCTCGCCCGGCGCGTCGCGGAGTACGGAAACCACCAGCAGGCCGCTGCCGCCTCGGCCGCGCTCGCGGCATTGGCCGTACCTGAGGTCTCGGCTATCAACCCCGAGGTGGTGGGCAGAGCAACAGCCGCCGCTCAGGACGTCTTCCTCTCCGGCATCAAGTCGGCGACCACACTGCGGGCCGCCTTCGACCTGTACTTCAATGCCACGGCATCCGACGAACTCGACCGGGCACTCCTGGCGGCGATGACGGCTGAGACCGCGAAGCTGGCCAAAGGGTTCGGTGGGGGAGACGAGGTGGACTTGATCGAATTGGGCGGCGAGGCTTTGGGGCTGGGTAGGATCCCCGACGACCAAGTGGGGTCGCTGATGCGCGCGGCTCGCAACGATTTCTATGAATCGGCGACGACGTTCGCGCGCACCGCCATCAACGAGAATGCAGCGACTTCCGTGAAGCAGTTGGCCGCCCGGGTGCTGGCGCTGCTGCCGCCGGGCCGCGAAGCCGGTAGCGACCCCACCGGCGAATCCATCACCGTAGGTGACGTGCTCGAGTCGCTGATGGGTGACGAATTCGCCCCTGAGTTGAAGGCTCTGCTGAAGGATTTGATGGAAGCGCCGGCCGATTCTGCAAGAGAGGAAGCGGCGCTCGACAACCTGATCGCGTTCGCTGGCAGTCACCCGGCCTTCGCCAAAGGGAGGCAGGTCGCTGAGGTACTGGAGACCGCCTATTCGTCGATCTTCGGAGGGGCGGCAATGCGCAGCCTCGCCGCCCCGGGCACACGTGGCCTGCGAATGATGGAGAAGATCCAACGGGCTTTGCCGCCGGACGCGACGATCGCGATTTCCGGCACTGCTCGCAAGGCGGCCGAGTGGATCAACAGGATGCAGAGATCAGGTGCGGCAGCGCTACCAGTGAAACAGCAATTCGGGGCGCTGCGGATACGGTTGCTCAACGCCTCCGTTGCCTCAGCCGAGGAGCAGCGGGCACTGTCCGACATCATTGCCTTCGCGCAGACGCACAACCTCGCTGCCGATGAAAGCGAATGGTTGAGGCAGAACCTTCTCATCATGTTCCAGAACTCCGCCGGAAGCTACCTCGAGAACCCGGTAGGGAATGCCCGATGCCTCTCGATGATGCGCCAGATCATGGAATACCTGCCCTCCGGCACGCGGTACGATTTCGGCGGACGAAATGCCACGCTCATGGAACATCTCAACCAGGTGCAGGCCTTCGGGGCCTTGATGGGTAACCTGTCTGCCTCAGGAATTGACCCTCAGGTGCTCCGTCGGTCGGTGACAGAGGACTCCTTGGAGCATGCGATGGCCCGTGTCGACCAAGGCACCCCCCAGAGAAAGGCTGGGGAGGTCAAGCTTGCGACTGCCATTGGAATAGTCCTGGGATTGGCCGTATTCGCGGGGATCCTTTGGGGTTGGGGGGTGCTGGCCACATGGATCTACGGGATGTTCGCCGGTAATCTCGTGATGCAAATAATCGTGGTTCTGTTGGCTGTCCTCCTCCCCATGGGGGCGATCAGGAGAATGGCAAAGATATGATACCAGCGACGCGCGAAAGGAGCTGCTTTCCCTAGGGC
>JBAVKY010000167.1:0-2049 GCA_049688555.1 Propionicimonas sp. | reverse complement strand
CAGCGACGAGGGTCAGGACGGCAGCATGGACCCGGTCTCAAGGAAGCGCACGTGCCAGCTGTGCGCCTGCCGCAGGTCGTGCGGGGTGTGCATCCCGTTCGCGGTGGCCTCGGAATGGTCGTAGTACTCCTGCAGCATCGGACGGTACTTCGGGTGCGCGCAATTGTTGATGACGGCCTTCGCCCGCTGCCGGGGGGTCAAACCGCGCAGGTCGGCCAGACCCTGCTCGGTGATGATGACCATCACGTCGTGCTCGGTGTGGTCGTGGTGGGAGACCATCGGCACGATCGACGAGATGGCGCCGTGCTTGGCGGTCGACGGGGTGACGAAGCTCGAGATGTAGGCGTTGCGCGTGAAGTCGCCCGAGCCGCCGATACCGTTCTGCATCCGCGAGCCCATGATGTGGGTGGAGTTCACGTTGCCGTACATGTCGGCCTCGATCATGCCGTTGCAGGCGATGACGCCGAGTCGGCGGATCATCTCGGGGTGGTTCGAGATGTCCTGGGGCCGCAGGATGATCTTGTTGCGGTAGTTCGCCGCGTTGTCGTTCATCTTGTGCGCGTAGTCGGGGCTCAGCGAGAAGGCCGTTGCGGAGGCGATCTCCATCTTGCCGCTGTCGAGCAGGTCGACCATGCCGTCCTGGATCACCTCGGTGTAGGAGGTGAGGTTCTCGAACGGGCCCTCCAACAGGCCGGCCAGCACGGCGTTGGCGATGTTGCCGACGCCGGACTGCATCGGCAGCAGGTTCTTGGGCAGGCGACCCTGTTTCACCTCGTTGGCGAGGAAGTCGAGCAGGTGCCCAGCGATCATGCGCGACTCGGAGTCGAGCGGCTTGAACGGGGTGTTGCGGTCCGGGTCGTCGGTCTCGATGACGGCGACCACCTTGTCGAAATCGATCTTCATGGTGGTGCTGCCGATGCGGTCACCCGGGTGGACCAGCGGGACGGGGAGACGGTTCGGGGGCAGCGCCACGCCCTCGTAGATGTCGTGCATGCCCCACAGGTCGATGCTCTGCCAGGAGTTGACCTCGAGGATGACCTTGTCGGCGCACCGGATCCAGGTGGTGTTGTTGCCGACTGAGGAGGAGGGGACGAGTTCCCCGTCCTCGGTGATGGCGGTGACCTCGATGACGGCGACGTCCAGCTTGCCCAGCGCGCCCGACCACACCTGCGGCCCGGAGTGGGACAGGTGGATGTCGGCGTAGCCGCTGATGCCCTTGTTGATCTTCTTCCGCATGATCGGGTCGGACTGGTAGGGCATCCGGAAGCTGATGCCGTCGACCTCGGCCAGCGCGCCGTCCAGCTCGGGAGCGGTGGAGGCGCCAGTGAAGCAGCCGATCATGAACTCTTGGCCGGCCTCATGGGCGGCCTTGATGCGGGCGGCCAGGGCCACCGGGACTTCCTTCGGGTAGCCGGCTCCGGTGAACCCGCTGAAACCGACGTTCATGCCGTGGCTGATGAACTCAGCGGCGCGTTCTGCGGTGGTTATCTTCGACCGGAATTTTTCGCTGGCAATGCGCGACATCGTCACTCCTCGACGCTGGGCTGGGACCCCCCCTACGCTACAGACTCAGACGGCTCTGAGTAGGCAACTCAGTACCTTTCGTCACCTGCCGCGTGCGCCCGAGGGTGCTTGCACCAAATCCTTCCCTGGATGGCTCTGTTGGCCCCCGTCGGGGCTGTGGGGGCACCACTGGGGAAGGGGATGGTGCAGGCAGGGGGTCTCGGTCGCCATGCTGCGATGACCGCCGCTGATGAGTTCGTGCCCGTAGGCTGACGTCGTGAGTCTGTCTTTGCTCCTTGATCGGGAAGCGATCGTTGCCCTGTGTCGACGGCACGGGGTTGCTCGGCTCTCCGTGTTCGGCTCTGCACTCACCGATCGCTTTGATCCGAATCGCAGTGATGTCGACATGACGGTCGAATTCGTCCCTGACCTACCCGATCGATTCGGTGTCTATTTCGGTCTCAAGGAGGACCTGGAGCAGCTGCTCGAACGACCAGTCGACCTTTTGGTGCGGACGGCGATCGACAATCCGTTCTTCGCGGCCGA
>JBAVKY010000166.1:0-10880 GCA_049688555.1 Propionicimonas sp. | reverse complement strand
CTCCTGGACACGTTGGCCGATTCCCCGGCGGGAGCCCACCTGAACGTGGCGAAGGAGGCCCTCGCATGAGCCAACCCGTGATGGCGTACGAGGAGGCCTTGGCAACCTACGAGCCTGTCATGGGTCTCGAAGTGCACGTCGAGTTGAACACGGCTTCGAAGATGTTCTGCGGCTGCATCAACGCCTTCGGCGGCGACCCGAACACCCACACCTGCCCAGTGTGCCTGGGCCTGCCCGGCTCGCTGCCGGTCATGAACGCGAAGGCGATCGAGTCGGCGATCCGGATCGGGCTGGCTCTGAACTGCCAGATCGCGACGTGGTGCCGCTTCGCCCGGAAGAACTACTTCTACCCAGACATGACCAAGGACTTCCAGATTTCGCAGTACGACGAGCCGATAGCTTTCGGCGGCTACGCCGACGTGGAGGTGGACGGTGAGGTCTACCGGATCGAGATCGAGCGCGCCCACATGGAGGAGGACGCCGGCAAGTCGCTGCACATGGGCGGCGCGACCGGGCGGATCGGCGGGGCGGACTACTCGCTGCTGGACTACAACCGTGCCGGGACCCCGCTGGTCGAGATCGTCACCAAGCCGATCACTGGCGCCGGGGCGAAGGCCCCCCGGGTGGCAAAGGCTTACGTCGCGTTCCTGCGCGACCTGGTTCTCAACCTGGGCGTCTCCGACGCCAAGATGGAGCAGGGATCACTGCGCTGTGACGCCAACATTTCGTTGATGCCCATTGGCGCGACGGTCTTCGGATTGCGCACCGAGACCAAGAACGTGAACTCGCTACGCAGCATCGAGCGGGCGCTTCAACACGAGATCTGCCGTCAGGCCGTGGTGCTGTCCGGCGGCGGCACGGTGCACCAGGAGACCCGCCACTGGCACGAAGCTGGCGGCTACACCACACCCGGCCGCTCCAAGTCGGACGCCGATGATTACCGCTATTTCCCCGAGCCCGACCTGGTGCCGGTGGCTCCGAGCCTGGAATGGGTCGACCGGTTGCGCGCCACTCTGCCCGAGTTGCCAGGCGTTCACCGGGTTCGACTGCAGGCCGAGTGGGGCTTCACCGATCTGGAACTGCAGGACGTCGTGAATGCGGGGGCCCTCAGGGTCATCGAGGCGACGGTCGCGGCGGGCGCCAGCCCCCAGTCGGCGCGGAAATGGTGGCTGACCGAACTGGCCCGTCGGGCCAACGAGGCCGGCGTCGAGCTGGCGCAGCTGGGCATCACGCCCGCTCAGGTCGCCGGAGTCCAGGCGCTGGTGGACGCCGGCACGGTGAACGATAATCTCGCCCGTCAGGTGATCGACGGAGTCTTGGCCGGGGAAGGCGAACCTGCTGAGGTTGTCAGCGGGCGCGGCCTGGCGGTGGTCTCCGACGACGGCGCCCTTGCCGCCGCGGTGGATCGTGCCATCGCGGCGAACCCGGACGTCGCCGCGAGGATCCGGGACGGCAAGCTCGCCGCGGCCGGCGCGTTGATCGGGGCGGTCATGAAGGAGTTGCGGGGCCAGGCGGATGCGGCCAGGGTGCGGGAACTGGTGTTGGAGAAGCTTGCCTGAGCACCGGGGCGGTGCCGCAGCGCCGTCGGGCGGGACGAATCGTCGACTCGCCTGGCTGGCCGGGTTGGCGGTAGCCGTCCAGTTGCTCGCCCTGTACCTGCCGGGCAGCCCGGATCAACCGCTGGAACTGCCCTTCCTGCCCGGCGCCGACAAGGTGGCCCACGCGTTCCTGTTCGCGGTGCCGGTCTACCTTGTGGGTCGCCTCACTGCGCGGGTCGGCGTGGTGGCGGTCGGGTTCGCCCTCCACGCGGTGCTCAGTGAGCTGATCCAAGGGCGCATCGTCCCCTATCGCGACGCGGACGTTTGGGACGTCGCGGCGGACCTGGTCGGGATTGGGCTCGCCGTCGTGTTGCTCAAGCTGAGAAGACCGTCCGGGAGGTGAGTTTTGCCGAACCAGTCGGCAGTTGACCACCTGTCTCCGGCGTTCCCGGGGCGCGCAGCGTGGGGTACCGCCGCGCGGCTGCGGGCCTGGCAGGTCGAGGCGCTGGCCCGCTACCGAGAACTCGACCAGCGGGATTTCCTGGCCGTGGCGACCCCCGGCGCCGGTAAAACCACGTTCGCGCTGCGGGTAGCCACCGACCTGCTGGAGGCCCGGACCATCGAGCACGTGATCGTGGTCACTCCCACCGAACATCTCAAGGTGCAGTGGGCGGACGCGGCCGCCCGGGTGGGGATGCACCTGGACCCGGGCCTCGGCGGCGGCAAGCGCGGGCGCTCACGACAGTTCGTGGGCCAGGCGGTGACCTACGCGGGGGTGGCGGCCGCCACCTTCGCCTATGAGGCCAGGACGGCGAACGCGAAGACCCTGGTGATCTTCGACGAGATCCACCACGCGGGCGACTCACTCAGCTGGGGTGAAGCGGCCGCCCAGGCGTTCGCCCTGGCCACTCGACGCCTCGGCCTCACTGGGACACCGTTTCGCTCCGACGCGACTCCCATCCCGTTCGTGAGCTACGCCGATGATGCCGACGGCACCCGCAGATCGGTTCCGGACTACACCTACGGCTACACCGAGGCGCTGCGCGACCATGTGGTTCGCCCGGTGGTTTTCCTGGCCTACGGCGGCGGCATGCGGTGGCGGACCAGCGCGGGGGATGAGTTGGCCGCCAACCTGGGGGAGCCGCTCACCAAAGACCTCACGGCGCAGGCCTGGCGCACCGCCCTGGATCCGGCGGGGGAGTGGATGCCAGCGGTGCTGGCCGCAGCCGACCGCCGGCTCACCGAAGTCCGCCGCCACGTACCGGACGCTGGAGGACTGGTGATCGCCAGCGATCAAAGACAGGCCCGCGCTTATGCGCGGGCCCTCACCAGCATCACCGGAGCCAAGCCGACAGTCGTGCTCTCCGACGACCCCGGGGCGAGCCGTCGGATCGAGGAATTCGGCGACTCGCTGGATCGCTGGATGGTCGCCGTCCGGATGGTCTCCGAGGGGGTTGATGTCCCTCGGCTGGCCGTCGGGGTATTTGCAACCGCGACCTCCACGCCGCTGTTCTTCGCCCAGGCGATCGGACGCTTCGTCCGCAGTCGTCGTCGGGGTGAGCTGGCCAGCATCTTCCTGCCGACCGTCCCGATCCTGTTGGCCCACGCAGGTGCTCTCGAGCGGCAGCGGGACCACGTCCTGGGCAAGCCGAAACCGGCCGACGGGCTCTGGGATCCCGAAGCCGGGCTGCTGGCCGAGGCGAACCGGAGGCGCAGCACCCCGGATGCCGACGGCGAGCGGGAGACCCTCGAGGCGTTGGCACGCTTCGATCACGTGCTGTTCGATGCCCGTGCCTACGGGATGACGGCAGAACCGTCCAGTGTGGACGAGGCCGAGTACCTCGGTCTCCCGGGGCTCCTGGAACCCGACCAGGTCGCGAGTCTGCTGCAGGACCGGCAGCGACGCCAGTTGACCCGGGCGGCCGGCCGCGACCGCCGGGAGCGGGTGCCGGAAGCAGTCAGCCTGCATCGAGTGCTCGAAACCCGCCGCAAGGAACTGAACTCGTTGGTCAGCCAGGTGGCGAGGGTGAGGGGCGTGCCGCACAGCCACGTGCACGCGGGCCTGCGCCGTGAGACTGGCGGCCCACCACTGGCCCAAGCGAGCACCGATCAGGTGGAGGCTCGGATTCGACTGGCCAGGCAATGGCTGGCGTGCGCCTAAGCCTTCCGGCGTGCCCCTGAGCCGTCCGGTGTGCGCCTGACCAGTCGAGCTTGCGCCCTCAGATGAGGCGAGCAGAAAGCACGCCCGCGATCGACCGGATCTGCCCGATCAAGGACGCGGGCACCTCTCCCTCGACGTCGACGAGGGTATAGGCGAGTTCACCGCGCGACTTGTTCAAAAGGTCCGCGATGTTCAGGCCCTGCGCGGCGAGCAGGGTGGAGATTTGGCCAACCATGTTGGGCACGTTGCTGTTCGCGATCGCGATCCGGCGGGTCCCCTCGGAACGGGGCAGGTCCGCATTCGGGAAGTTCACCGAGTTCACGATCACCCCGTTCTCGAGGAAGTCGCGCAACTGGTCAGCCGCCATCCGGGCGCAGTTCTCTTCGGCCTCGTTGGTCGAGGCGCCCAGGTGTGGCAGGGTGACCACCCCGGGTCGCTTGTTCAACTCCGGCGTGGGGAAGTCGCAGACGTAACCGCGCAGCCGGTTGTTCTCCAGCGCAGCCACGACGGCATCCTGGTCGACGATGGGCCCGCGGGAGAAATTGATCAGGACGGCGGTCTTGCGCACCAGGGCCAGTTCCGCAGCGCCGATCAGGTTGCGTGTGGCAGGCACCAACGGGACGTGGACGGTGATGATGTCGGCCCGCTTCAGCATGGCCTCAAGGCTGGTGACGTGCTCCACGAACGAGGACAGCTTCCAGGCGTGCTCGACCGTGATCCCCGGGTCGTACCCCATGACGCGCATCCCAAGACCGGTGGCCGCATTGGCGACCTCGACCCCAATGGCACCCAGGCCGATGACTCCGAGCGTGCGTCCGGGCAGTTCGAAGCCCACGTAGGCCTTCTTGCCGGCCTCCACGGCCTTGTCCATGCTGTCGGCGTCGCCGTCGAGACGATGCGCGAAGGCGGCTGCGGGAATGATGTTGCGGGCGGCGAGGAAGAGCGCCGCGATGACCAGCTCCTTGACCGCGTTGGCATTCGCCCCGGGGGTGTTGAACACCGGGATGCCCCGAGCGCTGTAGTCGGGGATGGGGATGTTGTTCGTCCCCGCACCGGCGCGCGCCACAGCCAGAACCGACTCCGGGATGCCGACGCCGTGCAAGCTCGCTGAGCGCAGCATCAGAGCGTCGGGGGCTTCCACGTCCGATCCGACGACGAAGCTCTCCTTGGGGAGTCGGGCGAGCCCAACGTGGCTGATCGCATTGAGGGTCTTGATGGCGAAGGTCATGGTCTCGTGAGGTCCTCAGGTGTTGCGGCGGGCAAAGTCGGTCATGAAGTCGATCAGGGCCCGGACGCCCTCGATCGGCATGGCGTTGTAGATACTGGCGCGCATTCCGCCCACCGAACGATGGCCGGCGAGGTTGGTCAGGCCGGCTTGGGTCGCTTCGGCCACGAAGGTCTTGTCCAGTTCCGGCTTTGCGCCGATGAACGGCACGTTCATCCAGGACCGGGAGTCCAGCGCCACCGGATTGCGGTAGTACCCGGAGTCGTCGATGGCGCGGTAGAGCAGGTCTGCCTTCGCCTGGTTGCGCTCACCCATCGCCGACAGGCCGCCCGACTCCTTCACCCAGGCCAGAATCAGACCGAGCAGATAGATCCCGAACGTCGGGGGAGTGTTCAGCATCGAGTCGGATTCCGCCATCGCGACATAGTCGAGGGGCCCCGGGGTGCCCGGACGGGCCCGCCCCAGCAGGTCGTCGCGGACGATGACCACGCACAGTCCCGCGGGCCCCATGTTCTTCTGGGCTCCGGCGTAGATCAGGCCGAACTTCGACACGTCGATCGGGCGGGAAAGGATCGTCGAACTCATGTCGGCGACCAGCGGTACGTCCCCGGAGTCAGGGACGTACCCGAACTCGACTCCACCGATGGTCTCGTTCGGCGTGTAGTGCAGGTAGGCGGCCGAAGGGTTGACCGCGAGGCTGTCGGCGGCTGGCGTGCTGCAATAGCTGGTTGCCGCTTCGTCGGCGATGACGTCGACCGTCAGGCCCTGCTGTCTGGCCGCCTTGATCGCCTTCGCGGACCACTGGCCGGTGTTGATGACGTTGATGGCATCTCCCTGCGCCGTCAGGTTCCAGGGGATCGCGGAGAACTGGGTGGTGGCACCGCCCTGCAGGAACAGGACCTTGTAGTTCGACGGCACGCCCAGCAGCTCACGCAGCAGCGACTCGGTTTCGGCGGCGCACGCCACGAACGCCTTGCCACGGTGAGAGACCTCCATCACCGACATCCCAGACCCCTGCCAGTCAGTCAGTTCCGAGCGCGCTTGCTCGAGTGCTGCGGTCGGAAGCATCGCTGGACCGGCGGAGAAGTTGTACACACGCATGGGGTCATTGTGTCAGCATCGCTGACTGCGTTGGGCCACGGCTGCTGCCATGGAACATCGGTTGACTACGCCGACAACCGCACCCGGCGCAGCTGCTCGATGGCGTCCGGGTCGCCCACGTAGCGCACCCTGGCTGCTTCCCCGCGGCCGAACAGCAGCAACAGCAGTTCGGTGGGCTGCCCGACCAGCGTCACGATCGAGCCGCCCGTGCCGATCCGCCGGGTCTGCGAGCTCGCAGTGGACTCCAGAACCACGCTGACCCCTGCCTTGCGCAGTCGGAGCGGCGCCAATCTCAGCAGCTGTCCCCAGGCCCAGGACTGGTAGTCAGCGTCGGGTTGCCTGACCTCCCAGCCAGGCTGAGCGCGCCGGACATCTTCGGTGTGGACGAAGAATTCGGCGGAGTTGGCGGCCGCGTCCACACCGGGCAGGGCGAAGGGGGACCATCGGTTGGGGCCATCGGCGAAGGCGGACACCAGGTCTTCAAAGCTCCGCTCGCGGCGCAGCCTGGCCATGCGTTGGGCCAGGTGATCGGCAAGCGGACCGCCGATGATGCCGAGCACGGCGCCCAACTCGTTCTCGCGCAGCCAGAGGTGGACGGCGAGGTCATGGGCATCCCATCCCTCGCACAGGGTGGGGGCGGCAGGACCAGCCAGCCGCAGCGCTTCGACGAGGGCGGTCCGCTCGGATCTGGCGATGCTCACTGGCGTAGCGTAGCGACCTGCCAGAATGACCGGGTGACCGGATCGCTCGACCCCGCAATCGCCGCCAGGCTGAAGCGCAACCCTGACGGGTTGGTGCCCGCCGTCGTGCAGGACGTCACCAGCGGCGCGGTGTTGATGCTGGCGTGGATGGACGACGAAGCGCTGCGACGCACCCTGGAAACCGGGCGCGGCACCTACTGGTCGCGCAGCCGGCAGTGCTACTGGGTGAAAGGCGAGACCAGTGGCCACACCCAGACCGTCCGCGAGGTTCGCCTCGACTGCGATGGGGACACCGTCCTGCTTCGGGTGGACCAGGTCGGCGCGGCCTGTCACACCGGTGCGCAGACCTGCTTCGACGACGATTCGCTGCTGGAGGTCCGGTCGTGAGTGACGTGGCGATCTGGCCCACCGAGGCCGATTTCATCGAGACGGCCACCACCCGCCGGGTGGTCAGTGTCTACACCCGGTTGCTGGCCGACCACATCACTCCGGTGGGGTTGTACCACCAACTCTGCGGGGTGCGTTCCGGCACCTTCCTGCTCGAATCCGCCGAGGCGGGGGTGTGGTCGCGCTATTCCTTCGTCGGGGTGGCAGCGGCGGCAACGTTGAGCGTGGCCAATGGTGAGGCGTATTGGAGCGGGCGACCCCTGGCGGGCCTGCCCACCGGGGGCGACCCGTTGGTGGTCCTTGCCCAGACCCTCGAGATCCTGCACACCCCGCGCGAGCCGGGACTGCCGCCGCTGGTCTCCGGCATGGTCGGCTACCTGGGCTACGACGTCGCCAGGCGTCTCGAGCGGCTGCCGGACAGCAACCCCGATGATCTCGGGATTCCGGAATTGGGCATGATGCTGGTCAGTGACATGGCCGTCCTGGACCATCACACCGGTGAGGTCTGGCTGGTCGCGAACGCGATCAACTTCGATGGTCGTCCCGAGCGTGCCGCGCAGGCTTACGCCGACGCCGTCCAGCGGGTGCAACGCATGGCCAAGGCCCTGCAGGGCCCCGCGGTGCCGCTCGTGGCCCGCTACGACGACTCCGCCCCACCACCTGACGTCCACCGGCAGCGCACCCCGGCGCAGTTCGAGGCGGCCGTCGCGACTGCCATCGAGGCGATCCGGGCCGGTGAAGCCTTCCAGATCGTGCCGAGCCAGCGATTCGAGCTGCCGTGCCCGGCGGACGCATTGGATGTCTACCGGGTGTTGCGACGACGCAATCCCAGCCCGTACCTCTACCTGCTGCGAATGGAATCCTTCGACATCGTCGGCTCCAGCCCAGAAGCTCTGGTCACCGTGGTGGACGGACGCGCCACCACGAATCCGATCGCGGGCACCCGTCCCAGGGGAGCGACGGCGGCCGCGGACGCGGCGCTGGAAGCAGAACTGTTGGCCGATCCGAAGGAGGCCGCCGAGCACCTGATGCTGGTCGACTTAGGGCGCAACGACCTGGGACGGGTCTGCGAACCGGGCAGCGTCAACGTGGTGGAGTTCATGAAGGTGCGGCGTTACAGCCACGTGATGCACCTGGAGGCCGCCGTCGCGGGCACCCTCTCCCCAGGACGCACCGCGTTGGAGGCAACCCTGTCCTGCTTCCCGGCGGGGACACTGTCCGGGGCGCCGAAAGTGAGGGCCATGGAGATCATCGACTCCCTGGAGGTCTCCCGGCGCGGCCTGTACGGCGGCGTGGTCGGGTATTTCGACTTCGCGGGTGATTCCGATGCCGCCATCGCCATCCGGACCGCGCTGATCCGCGACGGTGTCGCCTATGTCCAAGCCGGTGCGGGAGTGGTGGCGGATTCGATTCCGGCCAATGAGGACGCCGAGTCAGTCGACAAAGCGGCTGCTGTCCTGGGAGCAGTGGCCGAGGCTGGACGGCTGGTTCGCCTGGCGCCCGACGTGGTAGAGCCATCCTGAGAGCGATCATCAGCGAACAAATAGCCACAGGGGTTGGCCAAATCTCATTCGCCTTGCAAAGATGTTGAATTGAATCGAACCACTACCTCGAGTTTCAGGGAGCGATCGTGATCGAAAGCGCCGAACAGACCACCGGGCTGGCCGCCAAGGAGTATCACCACGGCCGCACTCCCGCAGCTTGGGCTGGCAGCATCATCGCGTCGGTTGCCTTCACTTTGGGGGCAGTGGCTTTCATGATCGGCCCCAACTGGACCCTGATCTGGGTATCCGCCGTCCTGCTCGTCCTTGCCGTCGTGACCGGTGGCGTGCTGCGCCGGATGGGGTACGGGCAGGCCTGAGCATGACGGTGCTTGACGAGATCATCGTCGGCGTCCGCCAAGACCTTGCCAAGCGGCAGGAAACCCGATCTCTGGCTGATCTTGAGCGTGCAGTCGCTGAATTGCCGAGCCCCCTCGACGTCATGCCGGCGTTGGCGGCGCCGGGGTTGTCGGTGATCGCCGAGGTGAAGCGGGCCAGTCCCAGCAAGGGGAACCTGGCCGATATCGATGATCCCGCCGAACTCGCCCGCGCCTATCAGGCGGGCGGGGCCGCGGCGATCTCCGTCCTCACCGAAGCGCGCCGGTTCCGAGGTTCCTTGTCGGACCTGGCGAAGGTCCGGGCTGCGGTCCAGACACCGTTGTTGCGCAAGGACTTCGTGGTCACCGACTATCAACTGTGGGAGGGTCGCGCCGCCGGGGCTGACCTGGCGTTGCTGATCGTGGCTGCGCTTTCCGAGGTCGAGCTGCAGCGGTTACTGACGCTCGGCCGAAGCCTGGGCCTCGCCTGTCTGGTCGAGACTCACACCCCCGACGAGGTGAAGCGAGCGGTGGACGCCGGCGCCGACCTGATCGGGGTGAACAACCGGAACCTCAAGACCCTCGCTGTCGACCTGGCCCAGTTCGAGCGTCTGGTCCCGCTGATTCCCCCCGGCGCGGTCACGGTGGCCGAATCCGGCATCCTCAGCCTTGCCGACGCCGCCCGGATGGCCCAGGCGGGTGCTGATGCCGTTCTGGTGGGAGAGGCCCTCGTGAAGGACGGGGACCCGGCGGCAGCGATTCGGGCCATGCGCTCTCTGGCTTGAGCACGGTTGGCCCACCGGCCACGCATATGAGTCAATGGGATCGTGAATCGACCCCAGTTGCCTGATCCGACGGGCCACTTCGACAGCTTCGGCGGCAAGTTCGTTCCGGAGGCTTTGATCGCGGCACTCAGCCAACTCGAAGCCGAGTTCGACAAAGCGATGGGTGACCCATTGTTCTGGTCGGAGTTGGACGCGCTGCGGCGCGACTATTCGGGACGGCCCACGCCGCTCACCGAGGCACCGCGGTTCTCCGCGCTGTGCGGTAACGCGCACGTGCTGCTGAAGCGTGAAGACCTCAACCACACCGGGTCGCACAAGATCAACAACGTGCTGGGCCAGGCGCTGCTCACCCGAAGGATGGGCAAGACCCGGGTCATCGCCGAGACCGGCGCGGGACAACACGGGGTGGCCACTGCTACCGCGGCCGCCCTGCTCGGCATGGAGTGCCGGGTCTACATGGGCAAGGTCGACACCGACCGGCAGGCCCTCAACGTCGCCCGGATGCAGTTGCTAGGTGCGGAGGTGATCGCGGTCGAGTCCGGTAGCCAGACGCTCAAGGACGCCATGAACGAGGCGATGCGGGACTGGGTCGCCTCAGTGGACACGACCCACTACCTGATCGGCACGGTCGCCGGGCCCCACCCGTTCCCGAAGATGGTGCGCGAGTTCCAGCGTGTGATCGGCACGGAGATCGCCGAGCAGGTACGCACCCGCTATGGCCGGTTGCCTGATGTCGTCGCGGCGTGCGTGGGGGGCGGATCGAACGCGATGGGTAGCTTCGCCGACTTCATCGACCACCCCGAGGTCGCCCTGTACGGCTTCGAGGCCGGGGGAGACGGGGTCGAGACGCAGCGTCATGCTGCCGCGATCGTCGGCGGGTCGGTGGGGGTGCTGCACGGGATGCGCACCTACATCCTGCAGGACGCAGACGGCCAGACCATGGAATCGCACTCGATCTCCGCAGGTCTTGACTACCCCGGGGTGGGCCCAGAGCACGCCTGGCTCGCCGCGACCGGTCGTGCGCACTACGAGGCGGTGACCGATGCCGAGGCGATGGAGGCCTTCAAGGTGCTCACCCGCACCGAGGGGATCATGCCGGCGATCGAATCCGCCCATGCGGTGGC
>JBAVKY010000165.1:0-13654 GCA_049688555.1 Propionicimonas sp. | reverse complement strand
GCACCGCCCTCACCCTGCGGGACGGCGGATGCGTGTTCCCCCACTGCGACGCCCCCGCGATCAGGTGCGACGCGCACCACGACGTTCCCTGGTGGGCCGGCGGGGTGACCTCCGTGTGGACTACGTGCCTGCTCTGCCCACAGCACCACGCCCGGGTCGAACCCGCCAAACACGGCACCCGAGACCAATGGGAGATCCACATCGCCGCCGACGGCATCCCCGAAGCGATTCCTCCGGCTCGTATCGACCCCCACCGGCGTCCCATCCGGCATGCCCGCTTCACCCGAGCCGGACCCCCACCCGCCGGAACCGCGCCACCCGGGCGGGGTTCACCCGGAACCGCACCACCAGCCGGCTGACCACCTGCTCGCATCGAGGCCGGGTTCGAGTCTCGCCACGCCCGACGCTGACAGGGTTCGAGTCTCGCCACGCCCCGAACTGGGTCTGGGTTGCCCGGCTCCCCTCGCCCCTGGGGCGGGTCTGGGTTGCCCGCAGTGCGCGAGCGGGGTCGGGGTGCGTCGGCTGGCTTGGAGGGACTCTTGGCCTGGCTTGCAGCCGTGGCGGGGTCGGGGTTCCCCGCTGGTCCCGGACTCTTGGCCCGGCCCGGCGTCACGGCGGGGTCTGAGACGTACGCCTCGGGTTGGGCCTGGGCCTGGGCCGCGCTCCGCCGCGACTCCCTCAACAACATGCCACAGCTCGCGGCCGCGACCCGGGCCGTCAACACCGGCTGGAACAACCACCTCCAACCATTCACCCGGGACCAAGACCGCCGACGAGGTCCCCCCCTCCGCCGCCGTCGACGAAAACCAGTCGCGCGACGTGAGACCCGAGGTCTCCGAAACGGGCGCCCCCCCGGGGCCGCGTTTACTGGCCGTGGCCGGGCGTGTTAACTGATCCGGTGCCGCGCGTCCGCAATCCCCTGATGGCGAGCCTCCTCGGACTGCGTGGCAACGGGCGCGCCTGCGTCTACACCGAGCCGCTGTGGGGCCTCTCGATGATGCTCGTCCTGCCGTACGCGTCCGTGTTCATGCTGGCGCTGGGTGTGCAGGACGAACAGATCGGCCTGCTGGCGACCATCGCGATGCTCTCCCAGGTGGTGTTCGGCCTCCTCGGCGGGGTCATCACGGACAAGCTGGGACGGCGTTTGACCACGGCCGTCTTCGACGTGATCGCGTGGTCGATTCCCTGCCTGATCTGGGCCTTGGCGGCGAACTTCTGGTACTTCCTGATCGCCTCAGTGATCAACGGCGCCTGGCAGGTGACCCAGAACTCGTGGGACTGCCTGCTGGTGGAGGACGTCGACCGCGGCGAACTCACAAAGGTGTATTCCCTGATCAAGGTCGCCGCTGAGTTCTCCGCCCTGTTCGCCCCGATCGCCGCCTTGCTGGTGGCGCAGGTCGGTCTGGTGCCGGCGGTGCGGATCCTCTACGTCAACGCCTTCATCATCATGACGGCGAAGATCGTGATCCTGTACCGCTGGTCGACCGAGACGGAGACCGGACGCCTCCGGCTCGCCCAGACCCGCGGGGTGAGCACCTGGCGGCTGCTGGGCGAGTACCGCGGCGTGCTCGGTCTCATCGTCTCGTCGAAGGGGACGGTCTTCTCGCTGGCGATCGCTGCCATCGTCAGCGCCGTGGCACTGGTCAACGGCACCTTCTGGCAGGTCGTGATCAGTCAGCGCTTAGCAGTTCCCGACCCGCTGCTGCCGTTCTTCCCCATGATCCGCTCGCTGTTGTCGGTAGCGTTCTTCTTCACGATCATCCCGTGGCTCACCCATGCCCGGCACCTCCAGCGTCCGACCCTGTGGGGCTTCGTGACCTACCTCGCCGGTCAGCTGCTGTTGGTGCTCATCCCGGCACCGGACGGTGCCCCGGACTGGTCCACCTACGCCCTGCTAGGGGCCTGCCTGCTGCTGGACGCCTTCGGTGCGGGCATCCTGTTCATGCTCACCGAATCGTTGGTCGCCCTGCACGTCGACCGGGACGAGCGCTCGCGCGTGATGGCGATCCAGCGCACCGTGGTGATGTTGCTGACCGCGCCCTTCGGTTGGATCTCGGGCTGGCTCTCAGCCATGGATCGCACCTGGCCGTTCATCCTCACCTCAGCGCTGCTGGGCCTTGGCCTGGTCGTAACCTCCCGGTTCTGGGTCACCACCCACTCCACCACGGACTGAGTCGGGCGCCACGCGCCCAGTCAAGCCGGCCGGCGCCGAGGATCACCTCACCGTGGCGGTTTGAAGACGTGGATGGATTGGTCCTTCTGCCGGCAGCGCGCGGACTGTTCGTCGGGCTTACACCGATCCGACACCACCACCAGGCGTCCGTCGGGTAACCAGGTGACGCCTTCGATGTTGCAGTACACGATGCGTCCGGCACGGTCCCGCGGGAACAAGTAGGTGCGGCCGTCGTCCTCGAACAGGTCGCCGAAGCCGTGAGGGTCGGCGCGCAGCCGTCCGACCCACAAGGCCGAGGAGGCCTGGGAAACCACCGACATGGTGCGATCCCGCACGTCCAGACCGGCATAGTCCGCGAATTGGACTGCCCGCGGCAGGCGGATCGTGTCGACGTGCTCCCAGTCAGCCGCGGACCGTCGAAACACCTGGATGCGGCCCTGCCCTGGTTCTCGTCCAGCGCTGCCGCTCTTGCAGGCGTTCCCTTCGCACAGCCCGAGCACGTAGTCCTCGCCCCGGTGCCGGAGTGTGGACACCCCCTCGATGCCCTTGTTCTCGCGCTTCACCTGATAGTCCAGCCAGTGACTGGCGATGAGGCGAAACGATTCGTCGAACTCGTCGAGGCCCGGCTTGAAGTGGCCGGACGGGGTCTCGGACGCCTCGATCAGGCAGTACCAGCGCTGCTCGGACGGTTGGTAGGTGATGTCTTCGTAGCCGACCGTCCGAACCCGCGTGTCGATGACGACCGGCGCCTCGTCGTTGGCATCCCACTCCGGCCTGAGCCGCAGGATCGTGGTCGCATCGTCGAACACCACGTACAGGTAGCCGTCCGAGTAGTGAACCCCGCTGGCCTCGCACCGCTGGCCAGGCGGCCGCTGGAGTAGGTCGCCGATTCGGGCTTCCCGCTCCAACTCAAGCTCGACTGGCTGGTCCCCAGCAACGGACCCAGCCGCCATCACGTCACCCCTCGCACTCACGGTCCCATCCGACCACACGGCTGGCCCCAAGGTCGAGGCCCTGGCCACCGCAGCAGCGTCGCGCGTTCGAGGTGGGAGGACGATAATCGACAGTGATCCGCGTGCGCGCAGGGGAGAGCTCCCGCCGCTACGCGGCTGGCGGGGGAAGGAGGAGGGTCATGGCCCCCAAGCAGTCAGCGGTTGAGGAGTCCGGGGCGGTGTTGGGACTTCTGGCGGCGCTCCCGGTCACGCGGGAGGCAACGACGTCGCGGGTGGTGGTCAACAACCCGCTGGTGCGGGTGGTGTGTTTCGCGTTCGATGCGGGCGAGCTCCTCACCGACCACAGTTCGCCCCGTGCCGTCGTCGTCCAACTGCTCACCGGTGCGATTCGCTTCACGGTTGGCCAGACCGAGCACGCGATGGTCGCCGGTGATGTGCTCTATTTGGCGCCTGGGGTTCGGCACTCGCTGGTCGCGGACGCCCCCAGTCAGCTGAGCCTGGTGATGGTGGACACCGAGCCGGCCAGGGCCTGACCCCCTTGGGAACCGCTGGCGAGCCGCTCGCGTCCCGGCGTGGTGCGCCGATGCTGCGCCCGATCAGCTGTTCCAGCGGATGATCGCGGCGGATTCCTTCTCCCGGCCCAGGACCGAAACGCTGGCGACTTCAAGGGGGAAGCTCTGCCCGAAGATGATCGGGAAGTCGAGCCAGCACAGTGCCAGCACGCGAGAGGCGTGGCCGTGGCCGAAGCAGATCGCTCGCTCGACGCCCGAGGCACGCACTTTGGCGACGATCCGAGTCAGGCGGGCGCGGACGGTATCGGCCGACTCCCCGCCCGGGCAGCCGTTGAACCAGATCCGCCACCCTGGGTGGTGCAGCCGGATCTGAGCGCTGGTCATGCCCTCGAAATCGCCGTAGTACCACTCGGCGAGGTCTTCTTCGATCTCGACGTCGGTGAAGCCGGCGAGCTCCGCGGTCCGCTGGGCGCGCAGCCGGGGACTGCACAGCACCATCTGAAAGTCGGCGGGGTCGAGGCGGGAGCGCAGGGACTTGGCCTGTTCCACGCCGGTGGCGGTCAGGTCAAGTTCGGTGTAGGAGGTGTGTTGGCCGGACTTGCTCCACTCGGTCTGCCCGTGTCGGACGAGGTATAGCAACGTCATGGTTCCATCTTGACCCTCGGGAGCGGCGGCCGTGGCCAGTTGGGCACGCCGGACGGCAGCCGCCACCGAGGTCCCTGTGTCCAGGGCGGTGTTCAGCAGCGGAAGGTGGCCGGGGCTTTGGGGGTCGTGCCGGGATAGTTGCCGCAGACCCGGAGCCTGCGGGAACCTGGACCCGGTTCACCGCAGGAGGGCCGGCTTGTGTCGTACCGGTGAGAGCTGGTGGACGATGAGGACGGCGGCGATAGCACCGGCGGCCATGATCGCGGCCAGGACAACGATCTGGAACCGTCCGGCCTCAAGCGGGGAGGCGCCCCCGAAGATCGCCCCGACAAAGGCGCCGGGCAGGGTGACCGTCCCGGTGGTCTTGGTCTGGTCGACAGTCGGGATCAGCGATTCGCGGACGGCCGAGCGCGCGATCGTGGCGGTGGCCTGACGCGGCGTCGCCCCCAGCGCGAGCCACGCCTCGACCTCGTCCCAATCGTGAGCGATCGTCTGGCTGCAGCGCCGTCCGGCCAGGGTCGCGATGCTCATCGAATTGCCGATCACGATCCCGCCAATGGCCAACGCGTAGCGGGGGGACAACTCCAGCGCCCCGGTGACGAAGACGAGCGTGAGGCTCGCCAACACCCCGGCGCCCATCCCCGAACCGATCACGGCCAGCTGGCGCCCGCTCCCGCCGATCCGGTTCGAGGCGGTGGCGACCGCGACCCCGAACATGACGGCTAGGGCCAGACCGACCCACACCGGGTTCGTGATGACACCGCTGAGTACGAACGCGACGGCGGCCAGCTGGATCATGCCGCGCAACACGGCGAACGCGGCAGACCAGGGTCGGTGGACTCGGTAGCCAAGCAGCACTGCGCTGGTCAGGGCGACCAGACCCGCCACCCCGATCAGCGTGGGAACGAAGGCGTCAGTCCACGGCACCCCACCACTCTCCCACCCGAGGCCGAGACCAGCTCACTCCGGGACTGGACCCGATGTGGTGGTCAGTTCCGTGACTCGTCGGGGGCGTGGGCGTGGGCGTGGGCATGGGCATGGGCATGGGCGCCAGCGGTCAGGACGGTCCCTTCGGCCGTGACGAGGAGACCGAGGTGCTGGGGAATGGTCGCCAGCCAGGCAAGGGCCCTGCGTCCGCGGACGTACGCTGCGGTGGCGTAGACGTCAGCCCAGATCAGCGAGGGCCCGATGACGGTGGCAGACAGCAGCTCGTCCGAGGCGGGTTGCCCCGTCGCCGGGTTGATGATGTGCCGGCCGCGGGCGGCCGTCCCCGAGGTGGCGACTGCGCCACCGCGCAGGGGCAGCGTCCGTAGCAGGTGGTGCCGGTCGCGGGGGTGTTCGATGGCGATCGTCCAGTCGGGGGTGTCGGTCCGCTGGCACTGCACGGCGATGTCGCCGCCGGCGTTGATCATCGCGTCGTGGTGGCGCAGCGCCGGCTCGGCGAGCAGGCTTTCGAAGGCCGACTGCACCGCCCAGCCCTTCACCAGGCCGGTGGGGTTGAAGACCGTCCGCCCATCCGGGCCAGGCAACAGCGCCGAGAAGGCCCCACCGGTCAGGGCCGTGGCCTGCTCGCACAGCCGGGCGACCTCCAGCACCCGCGGATGCGCGGCGGCCAGGCTCAGGTCGCCGCGCTGAATCCGGCTGATGTCGCTGTCGGGCCGCCACGGGCTGAACACCTCCTCGTCGAAGCGCAAGGCGGCGAAGGCCCGCTCCACCGCGGTTTCGACCGCCGACTGGCGTACCCCGGGACCGCGCACATGGATGCTGATCGGAAGGCCCATGATCTGGGCCACGAACGCCCGCCGGGGCAGGTCAACCTCGAGCCGGGTGGCGATCATGGCGGTCACTGCTGGGCCGCGTCGATAGCGGACTGCAGCGACTGGAGGTACCCATAGCTGGTGACCGTTGCCCCGGACACCCCGTCGATGGTGGCGCTTTGGGCGGCGGTGACCTGGGAGTTCAACCGCGGGATGGCGTACGCGTTGATGCGCTGGTCCTTGTCGTTCTCATTGGGGTACTGGAGGGCCTTCGCCGCGGTGATGGTGCCGTCGCTGACGGTGATCTGCACCTGCACCACGCCCCACTGGGTGGTGACGGCATCGCCGGTGAAGGTGCCGGAGTTCAGGGCGCTGGTGTCGCCGGTGGACGTGCTTGATTCGCTCGAGCTGGAACTTGCCGACGGGGTGATGGTGGTGCCGGCGGTGGAGCCGGAGGTCGGTGTCGTGGTGTCGTCGGTGGTGGGCGCGTTGGCGGCTGTGGCATTCGTGCTGGTGCGGTAGCTGAACAGCAGGACGACAGCGGCGATGGTGCTGGTGATGACAACGGTGATGCGTCGCATGGCGTTACTTTCTGATCGGGGGGGTGACCGGGTCACCACGTGAAGCGTTCGAGGTGGATCTGACGACTGGGCACCCCACAGGCGAGGGCCGCGCTGCGGGCGGCGGCCATCCAGCCGTTCGCCCCGCAGAGATAGACGTCCTGTTCGGCGATGTCGGGCACCAACTGCCGCAGGGCGTCGGCATCGCTGAGTTGGGCAGCAGCCTGGGGCAGCCAACTCAGCCGTCCCGCGGCGCGGGGCCCTACGACGTGAAAGAGCCGGGCGCCGCGCTGCCGCGCCAACTGTTCGAGTTCCTGGCCCAGCACCAGCTCCTGCCGGCTGCTGGCGCGGTAGATGACGGTCACGTCCCCGGGCCGCTGCGGCAGGTCCTCCAGAATCGCGCGCAGCGGGGTGATGCCGATCCCCGAACCCATCAGGGTCACCTTGGATCGAGTTCGGACGCCGGCATGCAGCCGTCCGTACGGGCCCTCGATGGCCACCCGGGTTCCGACTGGCACCTCGGCGAGGGCATGGCTGCCGTCACCGAGATCCTTGACGGTGATCCGCAGGGTGTCGCGGGTGGGTGCGGCCGAGAGTGAGTACGGGTGGCCGCGCGTCCAGCCAGGACCGGTGAGGAACCGCCAGGTGAAGAACTGGCCTGAGGCGACCGGCAACTGGTCCAGGTCGCGTCCACGCATCCAGACCGAGACCACGTCCGGGCTCTCGCGGGTCACCGCGGTGACCCGCAGGTCGTGGCGCAGGGTGCGGAAGAGGGGCAGCCCGAGTCGCCACACCAGGATGCAGCCGGCGGCGGCGATCCACAGCGTCCACCAGTAGACCGTGGCGACGGGACTCTGCAGGAACTCCTGGCCCGTCCACAACTGGTGGGGGATCGCCAGGCCAACTCCCAGGTAGGCGTACAGGTGCAGCAGGTGCCACGACTCGTAGCGCAGCCGCTTACGCGCCTTGCGGATGCTGGTCACCGTCACGAGGACGAGGAAGCCGGTGCCGGCGGTCGCCAGCAGCATGCCCGGGTAGTCGACCACCATCTCCCAGAACTGGACGAACGGATTGATCCCAGCCGAAACGGCGTAGCCGACCGTGATCATGACGAGGTGGGCCACCATCAGGTTGAACGACGTGAAGCCGAGCAGCCGGTGCCGGCGGGCCAGTTCGTCCTGGCCGTACGCCTGCTCGAGGAGCGGGAGCCTGGCCATCAGCAGCACCTGCAGCAGCAGGAGGTTCGCCGATAGCAGGCCGGTCAGGCGTCCCAGGCTGGTGATCCCTGAAGCCCAGCCGGCCAGGTCCTGAATGCCCCCGCCGGCCACCCACAATCCCACGACGATCACCAGGCTCAACCAGGTGGCCATCCCGATCCCATCCTGCAAGCCAGCGGAAACGGCCATCGGACGGCGGCTGGGTGCCAAAGGTCTGCGCGCCGAGGGTGGCGTCGGGGGCGCTTGGTCGGGGCGAACGTGGGTGAGTGTCATTGCTGGTCCGAGGACTTCCTGGTCGGAGGCTGGAACCCGGCAGCGTCGCCCTGGCTGTCAGTGGCCATTGACAGTTGTCCATGGCCACTGGCGTTGAGCAGTGCGATGAGAATCGTGAAACTGCTCCGAACCGGCCGACCCCACCTGGTGTGGTGTCACCACCCAAGCTAGGAATCCCGTCTGTGGGTCAGCTGTGCAGAGCCTGACCCTGGGCTCGGGATCGGAAAGGTCTGGCTCCACGCCCGGCGGATGTCTCAGCGCACCGCGCGGCAGCCGTGATGGTTCTCACTCGACATTCGCCGACAGGGCCTGCGCCGGCGGGTGGGTCAGAGCACCACGCGGGCAGCCGGGAAATGACAGGCGACGACGTGGCCCGGCTCGATCTCGACCGGCAGCGGGATCTCCACCACGCACCGCTCGACAGCCTTCGGGCACCGGGTCCGGAAGACACAGCCCGACGGCGGATTCTGCGGGCTCGGCAAGTCGCCGGCCAGCAGGATCCGCTCGCGATCCCGCCGTGGTTCGGGGACGGGGACAGCGGACAGCAGCGCCTGCGTGTACGGGTGCATCGGACGCTCGTAGAGCGTGTCCCGATCGGTGACCTCCATCGTTCGCCCGAGGTACATCACCATCACCCGGTCGGAGATGTGGCGTACCACCGACAGGTCGTGGGCGATGAAGATGTAGGCCAGGTTCTCTTCCTCCTGGATGTCCTCCAGAAGGTTGATCACCTGCGCCTGGATGGACACGTCCAGCGCTGACACGGGCTCGTCGCAGACCACCAGCTTGGGCTTCAGGGCGATGGCCCTGGCCACCCCGATTCGTTGCCGCTGTCCGCCGGAGAACTCATGGGGATAGCGGTTGTAGTGCTCGGGGTTGAGGCCCACGCGGGCCATCAGCTCCTGAACCGCCTGCTTCACCCCGCCAGGCGGGGTGACACCCTGGATCTCGAACGGGGCAGCGATGATCGCCCCGACCGGGTGGCGCGGGTTCAGCGATCCGTAGGGATCCTGGAAGACCATCTGGACGTCACGACGCAGTCGGCGAAGCTCAGCTCCCTGCGCGTTGGTGACGTCCTTTCCCTCGAACTCGATCGTGCCTCCGGTGGGGTCAAGCAGGCGCAGGATGGTGCGTCCGGCGGTCGACTTGCCGCAGCCGGATTCGCCCACCAAGCCGAGAGTCTCGCCGCTGTTCAGCGTGAGGCTGAGCCCGTCGACCGCCTTCACCGGGGCGCCCTCCTTGCGGAGGATCTTCTGGGTGTAGGTGGGGAAGTACTTCTGCAGATCGGTTACCTCAAGCAGGCTCACGGCTTCTCCTACAACCTCGGGGCGATGCGGTCAGCGAAGAGCTGGGCACGCGTGGCGACGGGGATGTGACAACGCGAGTCGTGCTTGGGGTACGACTCGGTCAGGTCAGGGACGACGTCGTCGCAGGCGAAGGACGCGAACTCCGTGAAGGCGCAGCGGGGATGGAAGGCGCAGCCCGGCGGGATGTTGATCAGCGACGGCGGATTGCCGGCAACCGGGATCAGCCGCTCCTGGGTGATCCGGTCGAGCCGTGGCATCGAGGTCAGCAACCCCCACGTGTAGGGGTGGTCCGGTTGATGGAAGAGGTCGTCGACCTCGGCGTACTCGACGGCCTTGCCGCCGTACATCACCAGGACCTCGTCGGCGATCTCGGCCACCACGCCCAGATCGTGGGTGATCATGATGATCGCCGACCCGAACTCGGACTGCAGGTCGCGCATGAGGTCGAGGATCTGCGCCTGGACGGTGACGTCGAGCGCAGTGGTTGGTTCGTCGGCGATGAGCAACTCGGGGTTGTTGAGCAGGGCCATCGCGATCATCGCCCGCTGACGCATGCCGCCGGAGAATTCATGCGGGTACTGGTCAACCCGCTTGTCCGGGTTGGGGATGCCCACTCGTGCCAGCATTTCGATGACCGTCGTGCGAGCCGCCTTCTTCGACACGTCCGTGTGCACCCGGAGGGCCTCGGAGAGCTGGGTGCCTACGGAGTAGTAGGGGTGCATGGCCGACAGCGGATCCTGGAAGATCATCGCCATCTTCCGGCCCCGAAGGCTTCGCAGTTCCGGTTCTGACACTTGCAGCAGGTCTTGACCGTCCAGCCAGATCTCCCCGCTCAGCTGGGCCCGCGATCCCCGGTGCAATCCCATGATCGCCAGCGACGTCACCGATTTTCCGGATCCGGATTCGCCGACGATGCCAAGGGTCTTGCCCTTCTCCATCTCGAAGCTCAGGCCGTCCACGGCTTTGACGACGCCATCGTCGGTCGGGAAGTGGACCTTGAGGTCCTTGACGCGCAGGAATGTGCTCATCAGGCCAGCTTCACTCTCGGGTCGATGAAGCCGTAGGCGATATCGACGACCATGTTCGCGATCACGATGAACGCTGAGACGATCAGCACCAGTGCCACGATCGTGGGCAGGTCCATGTTCGTGACCGAGTGGACGGCCAGGTACCCGAGCCCGTGCATCGAGAAGACACTCTCGGTGATGATCGCTCCGCCGAGCAGCGTCCCCAGGTCGAGTCCGGCGGCGGTGACGATCGGGGTGAGGGTCGCCCGCAGCCCATGCCGAAAGATCACCGGCCACTTGCCGACGCCTTTGGCGCGGGCGGTACGGATGTAGTCCTCGCTCATGGTCTCGATCATGTACGCGCGGGTGAGCCGGACATAGCTGGCGGCGAAGAAGACGGCGAGGGTGATCCAGGGGAGTATCAGGTTGAGCGCCCAGTTGACGGGGTCCTCAAAGAAGGGCACGTAGCTGGGAATGGGGAGCCAGCCCCACTTGATCGCAGGGAAGGTCAGCAGGATCAGACCGACGAAAAAGGTGGGCAGGGAGAACCCGATCAGCGCCGCGCCGACGATGCCTCTGTCTTGCCATCGGCCCTTGTTCAGTGCCGCGATCACGCCGCCCCCGACACCGACCACCATCCAGAGGACGAACGCGCCGATGGCGATGGACAACGAGATGGGCCAGGCCTCGGCGACCATTTCGTTGATGGTGCGGTGCTGGCTGGGTGAATATCCGAGGCAGGGAGCGGGGCATTCCACGATCTGCTCGGGGTACTGGGCCCGCAACTCCTCGTTGTCGGGGAACTCCCGTCCGACGAACAGGCCTTTCACGAACTTGCCGTACTGGACGATCACTGGCTGGTCGTAGCCGAGCGCCTTGCGGTTGCCCTCGAGGATGATCGGCGTGCAGTTCTTGCCGCAGGTGTACCTGGCCGGATCAATCGGCGAGGCGAAGAACAACGCGAAGGTCGTGGCGGTGATCAGGAACAGCATCACCACGACTGTGGCCAGCCGCCTGAGGACGTAGTAGAACACGCGATCTCCCTTGGGGCGGATCGGGGGGTGCGCCGGGCGCACCCCCCGATCTCAATCAGTGCTTGACCGAGACGGCCGCGAGGTCGTAGTAGCCGGTGAACGTGGTGTTCACGACGGCGCCTTGGACATTGCTGCCGTGGACGAAGATGAACTTGTCGTTGATCAGCGGGATGACCGCGAAGTACTTGGTGACCGCCTCGGTGTCGAGGGCCCCCCAAGCCTTCTCGCGCTCGGCCTGGTCGGAGATGGCGTTCGCCTTGTCGATGCCGGCGTTGAAGGCATCGGAGGAGAAGTAGCCGTAGTCCTGGCCGGGGCCACCGGCGGAGATGTTCACCCGGGAGTCCAGCAGCGGCGGAATCACTGTGGAGCCGGACGGCCAGTCAGCACCCCAGCCAGCCCAGTACGCGTCGTACTTGCCAGCCGCGTCCGGGGACTGCAGCGTGCTGTAGTACTGCTCGGCCGGAATGCCCACCAGGGTGGTGTCGAAGCCGGCAGCGTCCCAACCGGTCTTCAGTCCGGAGAACACCTTGTCGAGGGTGTCGTTCTTGCGGTAGGCCACGGTGATCTTGACTGGCAGGGTGAGCCCGGAAGCCTGAAGCAGGGCCTTGGCCTTCGCCGGGTCACCCTTGTCGGTGGCCGGCAGCGGCGTGTTCGGGAAAGCCTCGAGCGCCGGGTTGATCAGCGAGTTGGTCGCCTGCACCACCTGGTCGCCGCCGGCGCCGGTGACGTACGCGCTGCGGTCGGTGGACAGGGCCATGGCCTCGCGGGCCTTGTCGTTGCTGAACACCTTGGACTTGAAGTTCGGCACCATGTAACGGGTGTACGGCGAAGCCACGTTGGAGTAGCGGCCGGCAGCCCCGGAACCCACGTTGGCCAGTGCGGTGACCGGGGCCTGGTCGAAGGTGAGCGCGTTCTGGTCAGCGCCCTGGTTGGCGATCAGTCGCTCGTACAGGGTCTCCTGGGTCAGCGACTCGTCCCAGACGATCTTGTCCGGGTATGCCTTGCGGATGGTGTCGGTGGTGACGTCCCAGTTCGTGTTGCGGACGAAAGTGCCGCCCTTGCTGGTCATCCAAGAGCCGTCGAGTTTGTAAGGGCCGTTGGAGAAGATCGCGAAGTTCGACTTGTCGCCCTGATCCTTGTCCTGGCGGAAGGCGCCGAAGGCGGTCATGACCAGCGCCATGTTGAAGTCATTCACCGGCTGCTTCAGGTGGAAGGTGATCTTGTTCCCATCAACCGCCACCGCCTTATCGAACAGGTCCTGGCCGGTCTTCTTGTAGGGGCCGGCGTACTTGCTCGAGCCGTCGGCGTTCTTCGGGATGTCGAGGAAGGCGATGGCGTAGTTCGGGCCACCGGTGATCACATCGACGGCGAAGGTTCGGGAGACGCCGTAGGCGAAGTCGGCCGCGGTGACCTCTTTGCCGTCCTCCCACTTGATGCCGCTCTTGAGGGTGAACTCCCAGGTCTTTCCGTCATTGGTCGCGGTGCCGGTGTCGGTGGCCGCGTCAGCGACCAGCGTGGCCTGGTCGCCGTCCTTGGCTACCGGGCCGAACGTGGTCAGGGTACGGGTGAAGAGCCGGTTTCCGGCCTCGATGTTCACCCCGACGTAGACGCGCTGGGGGTCCCAGTGCTCGGTGGCGGTGCCCGACAGGATGTTCAACGTGCCGCCGGCCGTGGGCGTGCCTGCGTTCGCTGCCGTGCCTCCGGTCGCGGTGCCGCTTGTCGTGCCGCTCCCACAGGCACTGACAGCCAGAGCCAGGGCCAGACTGGTCGCCACGCCGGCGACAATCTTCATGCGCTTCATTCGGCGCTCTCTCCTCTTACTTATTGGGTGGTGGTTGGGTGGAGGGTGTCTAGGGGGCCGACGTCACTGCCGGTCAGCCTTGGGATCCAGCGCGTCGCGCAGGCCGTCGCCCAGCAGGTTGAATGACAAGACGACCAGGAACAGCGTGACGCCGGGGAAGATGAAGTAGGCCGGGTCCGAGGTGGCGTAGTGCACCGAGTCGTTCAGGATCGACCCGAAGGAGGGCGTGGGTGCCTGGATTCCCACTCCCAGGAAGCCAAGAGCGGCCTCGGTGGCGATGTTCTGGGGCATGATCAGGGTCGTGTAGACCAGGATCGGCGCCCACAGGTGGGGGAGTAGTTCCTTGAAGTAGATGCGGTACCGCTTGGCTCCGAGCGAACGAGCAGCCTCGATGAACTCGCGCTCCTTGAGCGAA
>JBAVKY010000164.1:0-1911 GCA_049688555.1 Propionicimonas sp. | reverse complement strand
GGGTGGCTCTGGGGGGTGTCGTGGAGGCTGATCCCCGCCGGCCAGAGCAGCAATCGGACGCGTTGCGCGGTCGGCGCCCACAGGCGAAGGCAGGGTCCTGAGTCGCTCCAGCTCACGCCGAGCCTGGCCTGGGCGGCGGCGGCGTACACCTCGTCGATCACCCCCGGGACCTGGAGCGATCCGGCGGTGACCAGTCGACCCGAGGGAAGATGAATGCTGATCGCCAGCTGGCCACACAGCGCCTGCTCCGCTGGCACCCGCGCGGGGTCGACCCGCAACGCCAGGTGGTGCGCGAGGTGGGGGAATTCCGTCGCGATCCCGGCAGGGATCCCGTCCGGATCGAGGGTGAGCCCGGCGTTTGGCCACGGCACCGGCTCGGGCTCGCGAGGGTCGATCACGTGGTCCGTTGACCAGTGCAGTCGCCACTCCACGGACTCCGGGTTGAGACCCACCGGCAGGTCGTCGGACGGCCAGGCGATCAGGTCGCGGCGCAGCCAGTGCCCGCGAGCCTTGCGAAGTTCAGGCACCTCGGCGTGGAACACGCCTTGATTCTGCCAGTCCTACCGCGCATCGCCACCACCCCACGTCGGAATCGAGTGGACCAAGGCGCGACGCTCGGGAGCGACGGCGCAATTGTATCGCGGCCGAGGTGGCTGGCAGTGTCAACGGATGGATCGCGACGACGTACTTTCCCGACGCCTGGCCACCCAGCGCCTGACGGGGCCTGCGGCCGACACTCCGGCTGAGATCGTCCGCGAGTTGTTGTGCGTCCAGGCCCAGGATCCGACGCTGGCCAAAGCGATGCTGGCGCTCCGCAGTACCCCCGGGTCCCTCGGACGGGTGGAAACCGCCGTGGCGAGCGGCGAGATCGTCCGAACCCACGTGCTGCGCCCGACGTGGCACTACGTTGCGGCCGAGGACCTGGTCTGGCTGCTTGAGCTCACCTCGGGCAAGGTCGAGTCGGCGATGGCGGCTCGGCATCGGCAGCTCCGGCTCGACGGACCCGTGATCGGGCGCGCCGCCGCGCTCTTCCACGAGACGCTTGCCGGGCACCGTTTCGCGACGCGGGCCACGCTGGGCCGAGCCCTCGCCGAGGCGGGGGTTGTTGAGCCGGGGCAGGCGTGGTTCGGCCAGCAGGTTGGGCACCTGCTGCTGCTGGGCGAACTCCACGGCCAGCTCTGCTCTGCGCCGACGGCGGCCACCGAGCACCACTACGCGCTGGTCGATGAGGTAGTCGCGCCCGCCCTCGTCCGCACTCGAAGTGCAGCGATCACCGAACTGGTCGGACGCTTCATCGCCGGCCACGGGCCGGTCGCGCTGACCGACCTGCAACGCTGGACGAGGCTGACGCTGGCCGAAGTGCGCGGCGGGCTGGCGGAGCTCGGCGACCGGGTGGCCTCGGTGACGATCGACGGCATCGAGTTGTGGCACGCGCCGACCGCCACCGAAGCCACCCGCCCGCAGCGGGCCTGGCTGCTGTCCACCTTCGATGAAGCCTTCCTGACCTACAAACAGGTCGGCTTTCCGCGTTCGCCGGGTCACCTGTCCGGGGAAGTGGCCTATCGGTTCGCCGAAGCCGGGGGCGGCCCGGTGATCTGCGACCTGCGCGACGTCGGCGGCTGGAAGCGGACGCTGCGCCGCGGGGTTGCCTCGCTGAACCTGACGCTCGACCCCGGCCTGGACAGCGGACAGCGATCGGCGATCGACGAGGCCGCGGCGGGACTGCTGGCCGCGATCGCCAGCTGAGCGGGGGCGGCTGGTGATTGGGCGGCACCAACGTCCCGTGAAACCTGAGAGGTGGCGTTCGGGGAAATGGGTAGGCGTGGCTGAATTGGTGGGTAAAATCCATCAACGGGTCTGTGTGTCGTGGTGCGGCGATCCGTGTCGAACGGCGCCCAATGATGGCTGCAC
>JBAVKY010000163.1:0-3761 GCA_049688555.1 Propionicimonas sp. | reverse complement strand
ACGAACGCCGACGGCGGCGACCCCGCGGGGGGGCCGCCGCCGTCGGACTGAGCGAAAAACACCTCAGGCCAGGGACTCCAAGTAGGCCAGGGACTTGCGGGCGTTGTCGATCGGTCCGACGCCCGGGGCCGGTTCGCCGTCGATCATGATGTCCTGCTCGAGGACGTAGTAGCCGTCGAAGCCGGCGTCGTCGAGCTTCTCCACGATCGCCGCGAAGTCGATGTCACCCTCCCCGATCGGGGTGAACATGCCGGCCTTGATGCCCTGAGACCAGGTGAACTCCCCAGTCAGCAGCTTGTCCGTCAGCGACTTGTGCACATCTTTGGCGTGGACGATGTCCACGCGGTCGGCGAACTCCGCAACGATCGCAACCGGATCGCCGCCACCGCACGTGATGTGGCCGGTGTCCAAGCACAGGCCGACCGAACTGTTGCGCAGCACGCGGTCGATCTCGTCGGCGTTCTGCACCATGGTGCCCCAGTGCGGGTGCAGGCAGGCGGTCACGCCTCGAGCAGCACAGACCTCGCGAATCCGGTCCAGGTTGTCGAACAGGGTTTGCCAGCCCTGATCGTCCAGCACTGGACGGGCGTCATAGCCCTCAGCCCCTGAGGCCGCGGCAAGGATCAGGTAAGACCCACCTGCCGCCTCGAAGGCGTCGAGTTCGCTCTCGACCGCTGGAATCGGGTCAGAGTCGGGGTCGTGCATCACGGCCAGGAAGAACGCGCCCACCGGGGTCAGACCGTACTTGCCAACCTCGGCCGCACGGGCCTCCGCCTCGATCGGAAGCCAGCCCTGGGGACCGAACTCGGTCGCCGTCAGGCCGATCTCCTTCATCTCCTTGAGCACCCGGTCGGGGCTCATCTGGTAGCCCCAGTCGGGTACCTCACACACGCCCCAGCTGATGGGGGCACCGGCAATCTTCATCTCATTCCTTACTTCTGTGAGCGGTTCAGGGGATGGCCACGATCGAGCGCTCGCGGCGCGACCGGTCGGCGGCAGTGGCAAGCTCGAGCGCCGCGCGCCCGTCCCGCACCGACGGCGAGGGAGCCTCACCGGTCTCGATCGCGGTGATGAAGTGGGCCAGTTCGTCCCGGTAGGCGTCGGCGTAGCGCTCCAGGAAGAAGTTCAGGTAGGGCGCCGCGGCCTCGGTGCTGGTGGCTCCGTTGAAGCGGACGGCGGTGGGGCGCAGGTTCCCGGCCTCGAGCGAACCGAGGGGCCCGAAAGCTTCGAGCCGCTGGTCGTAGCCAGAGGCACAGACGCGGCTGTTCAGGATGGTCGCCACCGCACCGGTCGCGGTGGTCATGGTCACCGTGGCGGTATCGATGTCATCGATCCCCCCGATGTCGTCGATGAAGGCATGCCCGGTGGCGCTGACCTCGACGAAGTCACCGAGCATGAACCGGGCCATGTCGAAGTCGTGGATCGTCATGTCCTTGAAGATGCCGCCAGAGTTGGTGAGGTAGCCGGCCGGGGGCGCGGCCGGGTCGCGGCTGATGATCGTGAGCTGGCGAAGCTCGCCGATGTCACCGGCCACCACGCGACGCTTCACCTCGGCGAAACCGGGGTCGTAGCGCCGGTTGAAACCGACCATGACCCGATGTTCCTGCCCCGCGATGGCCGCCAGGCACTCGTCGGCCCGCTCCAGGCTGAGGTCGACCGGCTTCTCGGTCAGCACTGCCTTCCCGGCGGCGATTCCGGCCATGATCTGGTCCACGTGGAACATGGTGGGCGAGCACACCACGACCGCGTCCACCTCATCGTCGGCGAAAACATCGTCCACCGACAGGGTTGACTTGGCTTGGTAGAGCTCGGCCAGCTTGGCGGCGGCGCCCTCGATTGGATCAGCCACCAGCTTCAGCTGGGCTCCCGAATGGGCGGCAATCGCACGGGCGTGCACGTGGCTGATCCGGCCGGCGCCGATGATCGCGAAACGGAGCATCGCAGGACTCTTTCTCTCGTTGTGGTCGTTGATTCAAGGTTGACTGCTGAGCCATCGCCAGCGTCTTTGATCGATGCGGCTCGCTGTGAACATGTCTTTACAATTTAACGTCAGCGGTGTGGCTCGTCAAGCAGCAGCTGGGCTGCCGGCCGGGACTGGATGGACGCGATCCCCGCCAGGCTGTCGCCTGGCGGGGATCTCATCGTGCTTGGGTCAGCCGCGAGTCAGCGTGCCGTCCCAGGTGGACACCTTCTGCTTGGCATGCTCTTCGGTGAACCACACCGAGGTGACGGCCTTGGTCTCGGTGAAGAACGCGACACCGTCCTTGCCCATCGCGTGCAGGTCGCCGAAGAACGAGTTCTTGTGACCGGTGAAGGGGAAGGTCGAGAACGGCACCGGAATACCGACGTTGATACCCACCATGCCGGCATCGGTGCGCTTGGCGAACTCCCGGGCGTAGTAGCCCGAGCTGGTGTAGATCGACGAGCCGTTGGCGAACTGGTTGGCGTTCATGATCGCCAGGCCCTCTTCGAAGTCGGCCACCCGCTTGATCGAGGTGACCGGGCCGAAGATCTCGGAGTCACCGACGAAGTTGCCGGGCTGGACGTTGTCGAAGACGGTCGCGCCGACGTAGAACCCGCCCTCGTAGCCGTCCACGGTGACTCCGCGTCCGTCCAGCACCAGATCCGCACCCTCGGCGACGCCGCGGGCGATGCAGGACTCGACAAACTCACGGTGCTTGGCGGTGATGACCGGGCCCAGCTGGGAATCGGGCAGGTAGGCGGGGCCCATCTTCAGCTGCTTGGCCATCGTGGTCAGCATCTCGACGGCCTCATCGGCGATCGAGTTCTGCATCACGACCACCGGCAGGGCCATGCAGCGCTGCCCCGCGCAGCCGAAGGTGGAGTTGATGATGCCGGCGATCGAACGCTCCAGCACGGCGTCGTCCAAGACCAAGGCATGGTTCTTCGCCTCGGTCAGAGCCTGAACGCGCTTCCCCGCGGCGGCGGCGGTCTGGTAGATGTGCTTGCCGACCGAGGTCGAACCGACGAAGGTGATGCCGCGGACGGCCGGGTTGGTCAACAGGCTGTCGGCCTCGACCCGGCTGCAGGTGACCAGGTTGGCGACGCCCTTGGGCAGGCCGGCCTCGATCAGCAGCTCCAACATCCGCATCGAGGTCTGCGGGACCATCGAGGCGGCCTTCAGCACGAAGGTGTTGCCGGTGGTGATGGCGAAGGGGAGCATCCAGCCCATCGGGATCATCGCCGGGAAGTTGTACGGCGCGATGCCCACGAAGACACCCAGCGGCTCACGGAACGACACGGTGTCGTAGCCGCGGGAGATGTTCATGGTGGTGTCGCCCTGCATCAGGTAATGCGTCGAGCACGCGCACTCGACTACCTCGATGGCCTTGAGGACATCGCCGCGGGCCTCGCCGACGACCTTGCCCATCTCGGTGGCCAGCAGCAGGCTGAGCTCGTCCAGGTGCTCGTCGAGGAGCTGCTTGAAGCGGAACATCAGCTGGATGCGTTGCGGCAGCGGGGTGTTGGACCAGACCGGGTAGGCCTTCGCCGCGGCCTCGACCGCAGAGTCGACCTCCGCCTGGGTGCACTGGGGGGCTTCGGCGATCTGCTCGCCGGTGGACGGGTTCATCACGGGCATGTAGCTGCTCGTCTTCGACTCGCGCCACTCGTTGTCGACCAGATAGCGGAGCCGCTTCAAACGGGCAGCGCTCTCGGTTGCAGGCTTGGCCTCGTGGGTCAGAGTCATCCTTCGTTCCTCTCTGAGTTGGGCTCAATCGAGCCCGATTAGGTGCCGCCAA
>JBAVKY010000162.1:0-22002 GCA_049688555.1 Propionicimonas sp. | reverse complement strand
GAGCTGTCCAACGTTCCAGGCCGACACAATGTGTCGGCGCGAATCCGGGTTGGTGCGGATCCCGTCGATCACTCCAGCGATCTGGTCGAGGTGGCCGCCGTCCGGGGTCGGCCACGAACGCCACTGGTACCCGTAGATCGGACCGAGGTCGCCGTTGGCGTCGGCCCACTCGTCCCAGATCGTGATGTTGTTCTCGTGCAGCCACGCCACATTGGTATCGCCGCGCAGGAACCACAGCAGCTCGCCGAAGATCGAGCGGGTATGCAGCCGCTTCGTGGTCAGCAGCGGGAACCCCTCGGACAGGTCGAAGCGCATCTGGTGGCCGAAGACGCTGCGGGTTCCGGTGCCGGTGCGGTCGGCCTTCTGCGTCCCGGTGGTCAGGACGTGGTCGAGTAGGTCGAGGTACTGCTTCATGCGTCCTCCTCCTGTCGTGCGCCGAGCACCTCTCGCAACAGCGGCACGAGCGCCCGCACTGCCAGACCGCGATGACTGATCGCGTCCTTGGCGTCCGGACTCAATTCGGCATTGGTGCCGTGTTGGCCGTTGGCGATGAAGATCGGATCGTAGCCGAAGCCGTTCGATCCCCGGGGCTCCAATAAAAGCCGACCTGGCATGTCGGCCGTGACCGTCCATTCCCGACCATCGGGAGTCACCAGCGCCATCGCGCAGACGAACCGTGCCGTCCGTTGTTCGAAGGCCGTGTCTTCGAGCTGGCGAATCAGCAGCTCGAGATTCTCGGCATCGGTGGCCCGCGACCCCGCCCAACGCGCCGAACGGACCCCCGGCATGCCGTTGAGCAGGTCCACCGCCAATCCGGAGTCGTCGGCCACCGCGATGAGCCCGGTCTCATGGGCGGCCGCCCTAGCCTTGATCAGCGCATTGTCCTGGAAGGTGGGCTCCGTCTCGGCCGGCTCTGGGTAACCGGCGACCTCATCGAGGGTCAATACCTGCGCCCCGACTGCCTCCGCTGCCAGGACGCGACGAAGCTCGACGGCCTTCTTGGCGTTGTGGGTCGCCACCACGATCGCCGGAGCCGCGGTCATCGCGCGAGTGCCTCCTGCTGCATCCGGGCGAGGGTGGCGCAGCCGACCAGGCCGAGGTCGAGCATTCCGTCGAGCACTGCGCGGTCGAAGGGCTGGCCCTCGGCGGTGCCCTGCACCTCGACGAAGCGGCCATCACCCGTCGCCACGATGTTCAAGTCGACCTCGGCGGCCGAATCCTCCTCGTAGCACAGGTCCAGCAGGGTCGTGCCCTGGTGCACCCCCACCGACACCGCACTCACCGTGCCGGTCAGCGGTTCGCCCGCCAGCCGATCACGCCCCCGAAGGCAGGTCACCGCGTCGGCCAATGCCACGTAGGCGCCCGTGATCGAGGCAGTCCGGGTGCCTCCGTCCGCCTGCAAGACGTCGCAATCCAAGACGATGGTATTTTCGCCGAGGGCCTGATAGTCGATCACCGCCCGCAGCGACCGTCCGATGAGCCGACTGATCTCGTGGGTGCGCCCACCGATCCGCCCCTTCACGGATTCGCGATCGCTGCGGCTATGGGTCGCCCGAGGGAGCATCGCATACTCGCTGGTGACCCAACCCAGGCCCGACCCCTTGCGCCAGCGAGGTACTCCTTCGGTCACCGAGGCTGCCACCAGAACGCGAGTGCGACCGTACTCCACCAGCACCGAGCCCTCGGCATGGTCGAGCCAGTTCCGGGTGATCCGGACGTCTCGCAATTCGTCGGGTGCGCGTCCATCGATTCGTGTCATCGGCATAGGCTCACCCTACCGAGCAGCACCCACTTCGCCCTTGGGTCCCGCCCCGGGAGTCCCAAGATGACAAAGCACATACCCCCAGGGGTATACTGGTGTCACCACAGCAAAAGGAGAAACCATGTGCAGTCCCGTCAGGTGCCGCGTGTGCGGCAAGACCACTTGGGCCGGTTGCGGCCAGCACGTCGCCTCGGTCAAGGCCAGCGTCCCGGCCGGCCAGTGGTGCGACGGCCACGCCGACCAGCCCGCTTCGAGCGGCTCCGGGGTCTTCAGCCGGTTCTTCGGTCGGTGAACGGCCGCCTGAACCGCAGCCGGGGCGCGGTCTGGATCGTCGGACTCGCCCTGGCTGCGGTCGGCTCGCTCTCGGCCTGCAGCACCCCCACGGTCAGCACCAGCGCTGGAGCTCCCGCAGCCTCGGCGCCCGCCACCGGCGCCACGCTGTCCCCCGCCGAGTTCGCCGCGGCTGCGAAGCTGCCCGGCACGGTGTTGTTGGACGTCCGCACCCCGGCGGAGTTCGCCGCAGGGCACCTCCCCACAGCGACGAACATCGACATAGAGTCGGCCGATTTCGCGGCGGCGATCACCCAACTCGACCCATCGAAGTCCTACGCGATCTACTGCCGCAGCGGCAACCGTTCGAAGGCGGCCATGACCACTCTCCAGCAGGCGGGCTTCACTTCGGTGTTCCACCTGGGCGGCGGAATCACGTCGTGGCAGGCAGCCGGCGGCGAGGTCACCACGGCCTGAGCGACCTCGTGACCAGTGCCGGCGATGCACCAGCGGGACGTGGTGACTCCGCGTCGCCACGTCAGGCGGTCGCCACGTCAGGTGAGGGTGTAGACCTGTTCCACCTCGGTCACGAACCCGCCCAGCAACCGCCGTCCGATACCTTCGAACATCTCTGGGCTCCCCGTCGTCAGGAACCTCAATGAGCCGGTGCGCGGGGCCGTGTGCAGCAAGCCGTGATCGGTCAAAGTCGCGAAGGTCTCTTTGGCGCACTCCTCGGCCGAGGAGACCAGGGTGACGTCGTCACCGATCACGTAAGAGATCACGCCCGAGAGTAACGGGTAGTGCGTGCACCCAAGGATCAGGGTGTCGATGACTGATTCCCTGAGTGGCAACAGGTAGTTACGCGCGGCCTGAAGCAGTTCGGTGCCCCCAGTCACCCCCGCCTCGACAAAGTCGACGAACAGCGGACACGGCGCGGTCACCAGCTCCACCCCGGGCACTGCCGTCAGCGCGTCGTCGTAGCTCTGCGAGGTGGCGGTGGCCTCGGTGCAGATCAACCCGATCTTGCCGGTCTTCGTCACGCGCACGGCGCGTCTGGCGGCTGGCAGGATCACGTCGATCACCGGCAGGTCGTACCGCTCGCGGGCGTCCCGCAGCACCGCCGACGAGGCTGAGTTGCAGGCGATGACAAGGGCCTTGACGTCTTGTTCGGCCAGGAAGTCCAGGCACTCCAGCGCATACTCCCGGACTTCGGGAATGCTCTTGGTGCCGTAGGGAGCGCGCGCCGTGTCGCCCAGGTAGATCATGTCCTCGCCGGGCATCTGATCGAGGATCGCACGGGCGACGGTCAAGCCACCGAAGCCGGAGTCGAAGACCCCGATGGGCCCGCTTCTCCGCTCGGACAGATCTGCCTCAGTACCTGCGGTCACGCTGCCCGACTCTATTCCTGCTGCATCATGGAACAAACCCACGCCACCTGGAGAGCCATGCGGATCCCGCCCATCGACGTCACCCGTTGGGCCCTGCGCGCCCTCAAGCTGCTCGATGACGCCGGGCGAACCTTGTTCCCCCAGCCTCCGCGGCCTCCCCGGCCGTCCAGCAAACCCGAAACCGAGCGGCACAGGCCCCCTGAGATCTGGTAGGCGGCCGAGCGGCTGGACTACCGGCGCGACAGCAACGTCAGGCTGGTCCGCCCGGTGCCCGAACTGGCACAGCCCTTGACCGCGCAGCCACCGCAGCCCTGCGGCGGGCAGCCCAAGGCCAGGGCTTGGGTGGTGACCCGGCCGGTCCGCACCAGGTGGTCCATGGCGGCCCGCAGCACATCCGGGGACAGGCCCGTCCGCCGGCTCATCTCGGCGATGGAACTGATCCCCGCTTCCACCTGATTCAGCACGATGCTCAACGGTCCGCTCACCACAACAGCCTTCCGAACTGGAAGACGACGACCGCGAGACTCCAAGCGATCGCGAGCTGCAGCACCACGCCGAAGACCGTCCATCGGCTGCCGATCTCGCGCTGCTGCGCCGCCAAAGTCGCCACGCAGGGCGTGTAGGCCATCAAGAAGACCATGAAGGCGATCGCGGCCGGTAGTGGATGACCACCGGAGGATTCAACGAAATCGGCACGCACCCGCTCCCCCAGGGAGCCTGGTTCGGCATTGTCCGCCGGCTCGTCGATGGCGAAAGTCTGGGCCCAGGACGAGATGACCGCCTCCTTCGCCACGAAGCCGACGAGCAGGGTCGAGGTGGTTTCCCAGGTGCCGAAGCCGGCCGGAGCGAACACCGGAGCGACCGCCTGGGCCGCGACGGCGTAGACCGAATCCTGCACCGGCACCTCACCGAAGCCGGCGTCCCCTCTGGCGGGTACGGACTGCAGCAGCCACACCGCACAAACGGTGACCACGATGAGGCCGGAGGCCGTCTGCAGGAAGCCCTTCAACCGCACCCAGGTCACTGACGCGGTCAACCGCACCGTTGGCACCTGGTAGGCAGGCAGGTCGATCACCAGCGGCTCGACCACCTCCCCCTTCCACAGCGTCCCCCGCAACAGCAGGCCGACACCGACGATGATGGCGATCGACGCCAGGTACATCGCGAAGACCACCGTTCCGGCATTGGTACCGAAGAAAGCGGCACCGAGCATCACGAACACCGTCAGGCGAGCTGTGCACGGGGTGAACGGCACCAACAGCGAGGTCAGGATGCGCTGCCTGGCCGAGGGCAGAATCCGGGTGGCACTGATGGCCGGGACGTTGCAGCCGTACCCCACCAGCAGGGGCAGGAAGGCTCGGCCCGGGAGGCCGATCGCGCGCATGGTCCGGTCGGTGACCACGGCGGCACGCGCGAGGTAGCCAGAATCCTCCAGCAGGGATAACAGCACGAACATCAGGGCCATGAGCGGCACGAACGTGAGCAGCATGCCGACCCCGGCGATCAGTCCGTCGACCACCAGACCCTCGACCCACGTGCCGCCGAGGCCCACCGCCGCGAGCGCCGTGCCGGCAGCCTCGGACACTGGGCCTGAGAAGAAGCTGTCGAGTACGTCCTGGAACGGCGCGGCGACGACCGTCGTGACCTGGAAGACCACCCACATCACCGCCAGGAACAGCAGCGGTCCGATGACCGGTGCGGTCACCCAGCGATCGACCCGGTCCGAGAAACTGGCCTGCTGCGAGCCGTGGTCTAGCGTCGCGGCCTCAACCGCCGAGGAGACCCAGCCGAAGCGCTCGTCATCGATCACGAGGGTGTCAGTCAGTTCCGCCGGCCTCGGACGAGGCTCCCCCACGCGCTCAGCGACCATGTCGCGGACGGTCGCAGCGAGCTCGTCCAGCCCGGTGCGGCGCCGCGGATCGATGCCAACCACGGGGCAGCCCACCGCAGCTGACAGCGCAGGCAGGTCCAACTCGACGCCGCGTTTGGCTGCGACATCGAGCATGGTCAGGGCCAGCACGACGCGCAGCGAGCGTTCCCGGACCTGCGAGACCAAGTAGAGGCTGTGGGCGAGCCGGGAAGCGTCCACCAGCACGATGCTCACAGCGGGGCGCTCGTCGTCGGGAGCGTCCACCAGCAATTCCCGGGTCAATGCCTCGTCCGGCGACTCCGGGACCAGGGAGTAGGCGCCCGGCAGGTCGACCAGGGTGATGTCGAGGCGACCCTCGCCCGGCTCGCAGTCGCATTCCTCGCAGGTGCAGGTGGCGGCAGTTCGCGTCGTTCGCCAGACTCCCCTCGATACCTCGACAGTGGTGCCCGGCCAGTTGCCCATCGTCACCCGCGAGCCGGTGAGCGCATTGAAGAGCGTCGATTTGCCGGTGTTAGGCGAACCCACCAGCGCCACCACCGGGGCGTCCGAGCCGGCGCCCAGGCTCGCCCCAGCACCGTGGCAGGCGGCCTTCACCGAGGGCGCACTGACGGCCAGCAACGGGATCACCCGAGGCGCGGGTTCAGTCATGCGATCACATCCGCGGTCAGGTTCGCCAACACCTCGGGTCCCAAAGCGATCCGGGAGCCACCGACAGCGACGACACGTCCGCCGCCGGCGGTCTTCTGCACAACACTCAGCCGGGCGCCGCGGCGAATCCCCAGGGCAGCCAGCCGACACTCTGCGGACACGGAGTTCGATCCACCGACGAGCAGCAGTGGTGTGTGCAACGGCGCCTGGGCCAGCGTGATTCCCGCCATGTAGGTAAGCCTACGCTTATCTACTACCTTCGGTAGCACAGATTCGGCTTTTTGATACAAAATCCTTGCGAAACCCGCGCTCAGGTCGTGTGTGACCCCAGCCAGCGGCGTCTGTCAGCCTCCGGCCTGGGCGAGCAGTCCCTCGCTGAGGTACGCGAGCCACTCGTACAACCGGTACGGGAAGCTGCGTGGGTCGTCGTCAGGCAGCGCGTCGAGTGCGTCGGCGTCCGCTGCCCGCTCGATACCCAACCGGACAGCCAGGCTCAATCGCAACCCGGTGAGCACCTTCAGCCACTGGTCGAGTTCGATCACCCGCACCTGCAATGGCCGACGCCCCCCGTCGGTGTCGCGCAGCGCCGACAGGGCAAGCTCTGCCTGCTCGAGCCGATCATCGCGCTGCCGAGCCTGGGTGAAGCGACGGAATTCCTGCGACGCCTCGGCGTCGCCCTTGTAGGCGTCGGGGAAGAGCCGGGCTATGACGGGGTCATCGGTGTCCAGGGTGGTCGACGCGGTGAGTTCGGCCTGCCACCGTGCGAAGGGGTCCGTGGGCATGACGGCCCGAGGTTCGTCCGACCCCAGCAGCCCCGCGAAGTCGTCGATGAGCGATTCCAGCAGGGCGGCCTCGTACTCGGTGAGCCGCACCCGGATCAGCGGTCCCCGGCGGCTGAAGCCCCTCACGACGACTTCTCGAGGGTTGCCCACAGCCCGTAGGAGTGCATGGCCTCCACGTCGGACTCCATCTGCTCTCGGGAACCGCTGGACACCACGGCCTTGCCCTCATGGTGGACCTGCAGCATCAATCGGTCGGCCTTCGGCTCCGGGTAGCCGAAGTAGGTGGTGAAGACGTGGGTGACATAGCTCATCAGGTTGACCGGATCGTCCCAGACGATGGTGACCCACCCCAGGTCGATCGCCTGCTCCTCGGCTTCCCGCACGGTGGTCGCTGTGCCACCCGCGGGAGTCCAGGGAACCGACGAGGAACTCATGGGGCCATTGTGTCACGCCCCCTCGCTAGGCTGGCGGGCATGGTTTCCGAACCTCACGAGGTCGCCGCCCCGAGCACCGCACTGCTCACCGATCACTACGAGCTGACCATGGTGCGGGCCGCCATGGGGTCGGGCACCGCCCACCGGCGTAGCGTGTTCGAGCTGTTCAGCCGTCGGCTGCCCACCGGCCGTCGCTACGGGGTGGTGGCTGGGGTCGGCCGAGCGCTGGACGCCCTGGAGAGCTTCCGGTTCGGGACGGCGGAAATCGACTTCCTGCTCAGCGCCGGAGTGATCGACACCCCCCTGGCGCAGTGGCTCGCGGACTACCGGTTCACCGGCAGCATCTGGGGGTACCCCGACGGCGAAGTCTATTTCCCCGGGTCTCCCCTGCTCATCGTCGAAGGGACGTTCGCCGAAGCGGTGATCCTCGAGACAGTGCTGCTGTCGGTCTACAACTACGACTGCGCGGTGGCCGCAGCGGCCTCACGCATGGTGCTGATGGCCGACCAGCGACCCTGTATCGAGATGGGGTCACGGCGGGCGAACGAGAACGCCGCCGTCGCAGCCGCACGCGCCGCCTACATCGTGGGCTTCGCGTCCACGTCGAACCTGGCCGCCGGTCGTCGGTACGGTATTCCGACCGTTGGGACGGCCGCGCACTCGTTCACGCTGTTGCACGACACGGAGGAAGAGGCGTTCGCCGCCCAACTGGCTGCCCTGGGCGAGAACACCACCTTGCTGGTCGACACCTACGACATCGAGTCCGCGGTGCGCACGGGAGTCCGGTTGACGCAGGGGCGGCTCGGGGCCGTCAGGCTCGACTCGGGCGACCTCGCGGAACAGGCGGCTGACGTGCGGGCCCTGCTGGATTCCCTGGGCGCGTCTCACACCCGCATCATCGTCACGTCCGACCTGGACGAATACCAGATCGCCGCGCTACGCGGTGCGCCGGTCGACGGCTACGGCGTCGGCACGTCCCTGGTGACCGGCTCCGGGGCGCCGACCTGCGGTTTCGTGTACAAGCTGGTGGCCAGGGCAGCCGACGACGCCCCCGACTCCCCCCTGTTCCCGGTGGCCAAGAAGAGCCTCAACAAGGCCTCGATCGGCGGACGGAAGTTCGCGCTGCGCCGGCTCGACGAGCGTGGCCGCGCCGAGGCCGAAGTGATCGGCATCGGGACGCCTCCCGCGGGCGACCACAACGACCGCCCATTGCTCGTCCCGCTCGTCGTCGATGGCCAGATCGTCGGCCGCGAATCCCTCAACGCGGCCCGGGCGCGGCATCGCGCCGTGCTCGCCGAACTCCCGCTCACAGCCCACAAGATGTCGCGGGGAGAGCCCGCGGTCGAAACGGTGCTGCTGGATGACCTCGGCGACCTCGCCGACAACCCCTACGCGAAGCAGGGGACGACATGACCCGCGCCCTGATCGTCGTTGACGTGCAGAACGACTTCTGTGAAGGCGGCTCCCTTGCCGTGACCGGAGGCGCCGCCGTCGCCGCTGAGATCTCCCAGCTGCTGGGTGGGCCCCACGACTACGACCACGTGGTCGCCACCCGCGACCACCACATCGACCCGGGCTCCCACTTCTCTGTCACTCCGGACTTCGTCGATTCGTGGCCAGTGCACTGCGTCGCCGAGACGGCAGGGGCGGGGTTCCATCCCGCCCTCGTCAACCGTCCGTTCGAGGCGGTCTTCGACAAGGGCGAATATCAGGCCGCCTACTCAGGCTTCGAGGGCTCCTGCGAGGGGACGGGCCTCGCCGATTGGCTGGCCGGCCGCGGCATCGACTCGGTCGACGTCTGCGGGATCGCCACGGACTATTGCGTCCGCGCCACGGCGCTCGACGCCGCCGCGGCAGGGCTGTCGACCCGGGTCCTGACGAGGCTGACAGTCGCGGTCGCACCCGACCGACTGCCTGAGACCTACGAGGCGCTCCGTGCGGCCGGGGTCAGCCTCGTCGGCGTGCCTGGACGTTCACAGTCCTGACCGACCGGCTTCTGCGATCGGGCACGATGGAAGCCAGCTCGCCGCGTTCTGGCCCCTATTCCGCGAGGATCAGGCTGGTCACCGGTCGGCTCGCCGCGGGCGCCGGGGCAGTGAAGCCGTTCATCACCCAAGCCAGGCGCAGCGCCCGCTCGTCGACGTAGAGCTCCTCCATGGTCATCGGGCTGCCGTCGGGGTGGCTGAGCGGGACGCGCCAGTTGGGGTACTCGTTGGTCGTGCCGGGTTGGTTCTGGGTGCGCCAGTCGCCGACCGCGTCGGGCAGCGCGGCACACAGCACCCGGGCAGGCGTGGCCACCAGGTAGCGGTGCAGAGCCAGCACGATGTCCTCTGTGGTCGGCTCGGCCTCGGTCAGGAAGCCGCGCCAGCGCAGCGCGTTGACGAAGGCCGCCTGCTCCTGCTCGGCGACCGCCAGTTCAGTCTCCAGGGATTCAGTGAGCAACCCGAGGCGGTGCTGCAGCTTGACGTGTTCCTTGGCGAGGTAGCCGGCCGTGGGTGGCAGGTCGTGGGTGGTGACCGAGGCCAGGCAATACTCCCGCCAGGCTTCCGGGGGTAGCGGATGTCCGCTGTGATCCGTCTCGAACCAGGCGATGGAGGTGCCCAGGATCCCGCGGTCACGCAGGTAGTCACGAACCCACGGCTCCACGACGCCGAGGTCCTCTCCCACCACCAGCGCCCCGGCCCGATGCGCCTCGAGGGCCAGGATGCCGACCATCGCCTCGTGGTTGTAGCGGACGTAACTGCCCTTGGTCGGCGGCATGCCGCGCGGCACCCACCACAGCCGGAACATGGCCATGATGTGGTCGACCCGCATCCCGCCGGAGTGCCGCAGCAGTCCCACCACCATCGTGCGGAACGGAGCGTAGGACAGGTCGTCCAGCCGGTCGGGACGCCAGGGCAACTGCCCCCAGTCCTGACCGGTCTGGTTGAAGTGGTCGGGCGGAGCCCCGACGCTGACGCCCTCGGCGAAGAGGTTGCCGTACGTCCACGCTTCTGCGCTCTCGCCGCTCACCCCGACCGCCAGATCGCTCATGATGCCGACCCGCATGCCGGCGTCTCGTGCCGCAGATTGCGCGGAGCGGAGCTGGTTGTCCGCCACCCACTGGATCCAGGCGTAGAAGATGATCTCGTCGGCCTTCGATTCGGCGAAAACCGCTGCCTCGGGGGACGAGGGCCGCCGCAGGTCGACCGGCCATTCCCGCCAGTTCATCCCGTAGGTGGTGGCCAGTGCACACCAGGTGGCGAACTGGGTGATGCTGCGGCCTTCGCGTCGCAGGAAGTCGTTGAAGGCCATTCGCCTGGCGGGGCGCAAGCCCTGGCGGTAGATGATCTTCAGCGCGTCGATCTTCGCGTCCCAGACCGCGTCTCGACAGATCAGTGGCTCGCCGGCGAGCTTGTCCGCCAGGGACGCCTTGAGTGCAGCGATCCGGGCGCGATCCCTGGCATCGAGTTCGCCGTGCTCGGGGATGCGCTCGGGCCGCACGTACAGCGGGTTCACATAGCGCCGACTGGTGGGAAGGTAGGGAGAGGGCTCTAGCGGCGTCTTGGGCTGAGCGGCATGCAGCGGGTTGACCAGCACGAAACTGGCGAAGTGCTGCGTGGCTGACCAGGTGCACAGGTCGGCCAGATCCTGCAGGTCACCGATTCCCCAGGAATCGTCCGACCGCACGCTGTACAGCTGGACGGCGTAGCCCCAGGCCCGCCTTCCTCCCATTGACGCCGGGAAGCCCAGGAAGTGCGGGCTGACCACCAGGGTTCCTTCGGTGGCGCCGGATTCGGTGGTCGCCTGCAGCCGGTGGTACCCCAGCGGCAGGTCACCGGGCAGTTCGAAGGCGGCTTCTCCGATCAACTGGCCGTCGATCCAGCGGGGTTCGACCAGGTGGGCGACCTGCCCGATGTCGAGGTAGCCGCCCTCTTCCAGCCGAACGGCCACACGAACCCAGGCACCGTCCGGCACGTGCACGAGCACTCGCTGACCGCGCCCCTGTTCCATCACCGTGCAGGGCGGCACCACCCTCGTCCACGGACGGTCTCGCCACGCCTGCAGGGCAGCGGCGGCCTTGTCCGGATCAGAGGCATCCACGTCCATGCCGGCGAGGATGGCGACGAGCGTGTCGTCCTCGATCTCCGTCCGCCGGCCTTTCCAGTCCCAGAACTCGGTGGCGATTCCGAAGGCAGCAGCCAGTTCGGTGAGGAACGGATTGGACAGGGGCATGCCGTGCGCCTTCGAAAGCGGGGACAGGACGGAGCCACGATACCGGCTTCAGCCCGGATTGCCCGCTTCGAAGGAGACCAGCAGCCGGCGCAAGGTTCCGGCCAGCGCGGTGCGTTCGGCGGCGGACAGTTCGTCGAGCAATCCCCGTTCGCTGACCAGCAGGTCGGCAAGCGCAGCCAGCACTTTGCGACGCCCGTTCGAGGTGAGCCGTACGCGGACTCCGCGCCGGTCGTCGCTGTTGGGTTGGCGGGTAACCAGACCCTTGGCCTCCAACCGGTCCACCCGGTTCGTCATGGTCCCCGACGTCGACAAGGTTTGCCTGGTCAGCTCGCCCGGCGACAGTTCGTAGGGCGGCCCTTCGCGGCGCAGTGCCGCGAGCACGTCGAACTCCCAGACCTCGAGGTCGTGCGCCGCGAAAGCGTCACGGCGGGCCAGGTCGAGGTGCCGAGCGAGTCGGGTGATCCTCGACAGGACGCCCAGCGGTGAGACGTCGAGAGCTGGTGCCTCGGAATGCCAGGCAGCGAGGATGGCATCGACTTCGTCGGTGGCCATGACTTCTCCTCGTGACGGAACGGGGTCTCGACGTCACGACTCTACCGGGGGGTCAGGGCAGCTGATGGATGGCCAGCGGCAGCACCTGACTGGCACCGGCCTCGGCCAGCAGGGCACCGGCCACCGTCATCGTCCATCGCGTCCGGATCGTGTCGTCGACCAGCAGCACCGGGCCCCGCAGTGCGACGCCCGGTCGTAGAGTCATCCGGGCCACGAGGTCAGCGGCCCGTTTGGCCGAGGCCGCGTCCTGGGTGGGTGCCGGACCAGAGACCGCCAGCGCGTCGACCAGCGGCAGCCGTCCCACGGCGGCGACGTGTTGGGCGATCGAGGTGACGAGGGTCGGGAAGCGTCGTGACGGCATCGCGACCACCGCTGTCGGCCGCTGCCAGGTGGGCGCCCAACGCTTCAGGACCTCGACGATCCCCGCCAGCACCTCAGGCGGCGCTGGCCGATCCTGGCGCCAGAGCCCGGCCAGCTCAGACCCCCAGGCGGGGTCGTCGGCGAACGCCATGGCCCGCCCCGAGGCCAGGAAGCCGATCCTGCCTTTGCGCCCCGGGATCCCCGACACCCAGAGTTTCCGCGGCTCGACCACAACGTCGAGGCCACGGAAGAACTGACGCGCCGCCTCGACGCTGGCTCGAGTCGGCTCCGGGCCGGGGGCGGGCAATACGCCGGTACACACCGAGCAGCGACCGCATGGCCGCGGATCAGGATCGTCCAACGCCTGCTGCAGGAACTCCATCAGACAGCCCTGGCCGTGGGCGAAGGCCCGCATCAGGGCTGCTTCGTCGGCCCGGACCCGGCGAAGCGCACTCCACTTGGCTTCGTCGAAGCTCCAGGCGAGCCCGGTGGCCACCCAGCCGCCGGTCACTCGCTCCACCGCCCCGTCGACGGCGAGGATCCGCAACAATGCCTCCAACCGGGTTCGCCGCAGCCCCGTGGCAGCCTCCAGCGCAGCAGCGCTGCGCGTACGCGGATCGTCCCCGCTGCCGGCGAGCGCCGAGAGGATCCGCTCCACCTGCTGCTCGTCGGGGATCCCGGCGGTGGCGAAGTATTCCCACAGGCGCTCGTCGGAGTCGGCCGGGACGAGGACGGCGACCGCTGCCTCCAGTGCCCGGCCTGCCCGTCCGACCTGCTGGTAGTAGGCCACCGGCGAGGCGGGCGACCCCAGGTGGATGCAGAAAGCCAGGTCGGGCTTGTCGTAGCCCATGCCGAGCGCCGAGGTGGCGACCAGCGCTTTGACGCGGTTCTCGCGAAGCCGATCCTCAAGTGCCTCGCGGTTCTCGCTCTGCCCCGAATACGCGGCCACGTCGAGACCCTGACTACGCAGAAAGGCGGTCACCCGTTCGGTCTCGGCCACCGTCAGCACATAGACGATCCCCGATCCGGGCAGTGACCGCAGGGCGTCCGCCACCCAGGCGTATCGCTCCAACCCACTCAACGGCGGCACCACGGCCAGGCGCAGCGAGGCCCGGGCGAGCGAACCGCGCAGCGTCACCGACGGCTGGGTGCTTGAGGCCTCCAACTGGGCGGCGACATCGGCAGTGACGCGTTGGTTGGCCGTGGCCGTCGTGGCCAGCACCGGGGTCCCCGGGGCCAGCCGCAACAGCGTGCGGGTGAGCAGCTGGTAGTCGGGACGGAAGTCGAAACCCCAGTCGGACACACAATGCGCCTCGTCGATCACCAGCATCCCGCAGCGGGCCAGCAGATCGGGCAGCTGCCGGGCAAAGGACGGGTTGGACAGCCGTTCCGGCGAGATGAGCAGCACGTCGATCACCCCACCCCGCACCTGCGCGAGCACCTCGGCCCAGTCTTCGACATTCGTGGAGTTGACGGTGGCCGCTCGCAGTCCGGCGCGTTCGGCGGCGGCGATCTGGTCCCGCATCAGAGCCAGCAGCGGCGAGACCACCAGGGTCGGGCCAGCCCCCTGTTCTCGCAGCGCTGCCGTCGCTGCCCAGTAGACGGCGGACTTGCCCCACCCGGTCGCCTGCACCACCAGGACGCGGCTTCGGCGCGCGACCAGTTCTTCAACCGCCCGCATCTGGTCCGGACGAGGCACAGCCTCAGGTCCGGCCATCGCGCGAATCACCCGGGCCAGGACTGCCACCCAGGCCGGGGGCCGTAGCGTCGCCTCCCCAGGGTCCAGGCTCACAGGGTCACCGAATGGTTCTCGACATGGCCGATCCGCACCGATGACAGCACCGCCAGTCCCGAAATCACCATCATGGCCACCATCAGAGCGCCGAAGCCAGCGTCCGACGGCGTCCCGCCCCCGCCGATCACGTACAGGGTTCCGGCGATTCCGGCGCTCAGGCTGTTGCCGAGCGCCTCCCCCACCTGAAGCGACGAGGTGTTGCGTCCCAGTGCCACGGTCTCAGAGAGCTGCATCACCGCCAGCGATGTGCTGGCGCTGGAGAGGCCCATTCCGACACCGCAACACGTCCACCCGGCCATCACGAGCACGACCCCTGGTCCGGGCAGCAGCGCCGCCGACGCCACGGCGAGCAGGCCGACGGCGGTCAAGACGGCCCCGATCACGATGATGGTGTCGCGCCGGAACCGCAGCCAGGGTCGCGATTGCAGCCAGGCGCCCGTCATCCACCCGACGGAGCCGACGATCATGGTGGCTGCGGCCCACTGCAGCGAGAGCCCCCAGGCCGTGGTGAACATGAGCGGCAGGAAGGTCTGCGCCCCGAAGAACGCTCCCGAGGTCAGCGCCCGGACAGTCACCACGGCTGACAGCCCGCGCCCGGTCAGCAAGAACCCGGCCGGCATCAGCGGGGGTAGTCCCCAGATCAGCAGGCCGAGACCCACGATCAGCCACAACAGCGACGCCGGCTCGATGCGCTGCCCTGCCCATTGCAGGGACGCGGCGCCGGCGGCCACCAACAGCGCCATCGGTAGGTGTCGCCGGGGGGTCTGGACGGCCTCGGGGTGCGCCGGCAGGGACAGCCCCAGCAGCGGCCGGATCACCAGCAGGCCGGCCATCAGCAGGACGGGCAGTACCGACCAGAACACCCAGTGCCACGACCAGGTCTCGGCCAGCCAGGCAGCCAGCGGCGGTCCTGCGAACGCGGGCACCATCCAGGCGGCCGAGAACGCCGTCATCAGGCTGGCCCGCTCGCGACCGTCGAACGCGCGTCCGACCAGCACCATGACGGCGAGGTTCATCGTGCCGCCGCCGAGGCCTTGGATCGTCCGGGCGACCACGAGCAACCCCATGGAGGTGGCCGCTCCAGCCAGGGCCAGCCCCACGGCGAAGATGACAAAGCCCGCGATCAGTGGCCGCACCGGACCGAAGCGGTCGGCGGCCTGCCCCGCGGCGACGATGGACAGGGTCTGGGCGATCACGAACCCGGTGAACGCCCAGGCATACAGGTCCAGGTTCCCCAGGTCATCGACGGCGGCCGGCATGGCGGTGACCACCGCCGTCGCCTCGAAGGCTATGGCCACCACGATCAACAACAGCCCGACGACGAGGCCGCGACGACTCGGCGTCGGCGCGGGCACGGCAGCCATGGAGTCCTCCCCGTCACTACGCTGGACTCATCAAGACGATGAGCACGGCATTCTCTCATGACCAGGAGCCCGGCCGGTCGACCCACCGGGCACCTGCGCTGCTCTCCGCCAACTCCCAGCGAGGTGACATGACCCAACAACCCAGCACCACCACCATCCTTGACGAACGCACTGAGTTCCGTCTGGACGAAGGCGATCACGAGCGCTTCTCGCACTACGTCGAAAAGGCCAAGCTGACCGAGGCGATGGTGATGGGAACCCCCGTCATCGCGCTGTGCGGGAAGGTCTGGGTGCCTTCGCGGAACCCTGACCGCTACCCCGTCTGCCCCGAATGCAAGGAGATCTGGTCTTCGCTGCAGCCCGGGGACGGTGGCGGCGCCGAGTAAGCCGGCGCTTGTTGGCACCCACTGATCAGTTCCGTCCTCAGGGCTCGGGTCAGCACCGGACGCTCCTCTATGGGTTGCCTGACGTCACTCCCCGGCGACCCAGTCGATGAACCGGTCAAGCCAGCCACGCTGCGGCGGGGCCCAATTCGGCCGGCTCCGCGCCGGGGATGACACCGGTTCGGGGCCGGGGGCGGGGCGAATGCTGACCGCCCCCGAGAAGACGTGGCCTGGCTCGGCGTCAGCCAACCGTGCGCTCTCGCTCTGCCGCTCCCGCCTGCCCATCTCCGAAGCGACCGTCCCGACCGCGAGGCTCGCCACTATCGCAGCAGGGCCCAGGTACTGCGCCGCCCGGGCTCCGACAGCGCTAGTCAGTGGACCCAAGCGCGGCTGACGGACGAAGTACGGCGGAGGGCGGTAGCCAGCTGGACCCGGCCTCGCGCCAGTCCACGTTGGGAACCGGTCGACCGGATAGGGCACCGGCGAGGGCGGCGGGGGCCCTGGCCGGAACACCGGCGGCCGGTACGGAGGACGAACAGCCGGTGGTGAAGGCGGTGGCTGCGGGCGCCCCCAGGTCGGACCTCGCGTTCCTCCCATCACGGGCGGAGCCCAATCGCCACCTGGCCAACTGGACGGTGGCATTCCGGGCGGTGTTGGGTGCCCATGGTCGAGCAGGTCGCGGCGAGCCCGGTCGCTCGCTTGGTGACCCGTGTAGCCGCTCCACACCTGGTCCGAGGGGCTCAGTCCCGGACGCACTCGCCCGTAGACCGTCACCGGCGACATCACGATGAGCCCCGGACGCTCTCTGCCCCAGACGGTCGCCGGCGGCATCTCAATGCGGTTCGCCACGGCTGCCTACTCCTCCGCCCGGGCCGGGGCGGCCTCGGCTGTGGCGCTCGACCGAGCGGCGGCCTCCAGCACGTCGTCCATCCACGCGAGGTTCAGGCCAATCTCGTCCGCGCTCGCGATCAGGTCGGACTCGGTCAGCCCATGCCTCTTGGCGAAGCCCTGCACGCTGTCGTCGACCAGCGACAGCGGCATGAGCAACGCATTCTGAAGCCAGTAGGTGAAGGCGTCGAGCACCTGCTCTTGGGGAAGCTGCGAGAAGCTGAACGAGTCCCCGAGCTCTGTCAGCATTCGCTCGCCGTAGCGACGCAGATATCGCTGCAGCTTGCCGTCGTAGCCTCGCTCGAGGGCATGCGCCAGCTCGACGAGGGTCACGGTCATCCGCCAGCTCATCTCGTCCGTCAGTCCCGAGTCACCGATCGTCCGAACCAGTTGTTGGACTGCGGGGTCCTCGGCGGGGGCCTGCTGCCCGGCCTCAAGCGGGACAGCGGCCAGCGTGGGCACGTCCAACAGTCCCAGAGCGCGCAGTTCCTCGACCAGCTGCCGCACTTCGAACTCGGTGCGGTCCGAGATGCGCGTGAACAGGGCGAACACCAACTCGTCGAAGCGGTCGAGTTCGGAGATCCAAGGGCTCGCCGGGCGAACCAGGCCTGCGTACTTCCAGACCGCCAGACGGAGGGCGAACACGCCCTCGGGTGATGCGCTTTCCATAGTTGATTCTAGGTCGACTCCCCCAGCACGGCCTCTCATTGCGTCCGGTGACTTACCGCCTTTGCTGCGGTGCACTGTCCATCCCTGCGAGAGAGCCAACGCCCAGATAGTGTGGCGAACGACCGGAGAGGGCATGGGGCGATGGCGATCCTCACACTGCCGGTGGACCAGAGAATCATCGACATCGACTCGCAGCGATTCGCGTCCATCGAGAAGGCCCTCGTCGAGCTGGTCACGAACAGCGACGACAGCTACTCGGAACTGGAGCAGGCCGGGATCGAGGCCACCGGCAGCATTCTCATTCGCTACGAGCGCCACGACAATGGCGCTGTGCTGGCGGTGGCGGACCAGGCGGAGGGAATGGCACTCGATAGGCTGCGCTCGATCCTGACCTACGGCGGGGCCCACAGCAATCTCTCCGCGGGCGGGTCCACGGGTCGCGGGTTCTTCGGCCGCGGGCTGAAGCAGGCCGTCTTCGGGCTTGGGCACGGGTGGATCGAGACCGTCCGCGACGGGCGGTTCAGCCGGGTGGATCTGTTCCGGAACGAGTCAGGCAGCTACGTCTACGACGATCAGGACGGGGACCGTCCGGCGGACTCCGGCGACTATGCCCGCCTCGGTCTGCAGAAGGGCGGCACCGGGAGTCGCGTGACCATCGTGGTGGACAATCCTCAGGTCAACCTGCCGTACTTCCGCTCACTGGTGACGGCCGTCAGCAACAACTTCTACCTGCGCGACATCCTGGTTCGTCGGCGGCTTGACCTGCTCAACGGCAATCTGCCTCGAAAGCGGGCGACACCGACGCCACTGCGCTACGAGGAGGCCCCGTCCGAGGAGCTACTCGGCCCACTGTTGATGGGAAGTTTCACGTTCCAGAGCCGCGGCTACGACTTCACCCTCAGCCTGCGCAAGGCTGCCGCCGAGCTCATCTTGCGCGGCGACGAGCGCTCCAGCGGCCTGCTCGTGGTCTCGGGCACCGCCGTCCTCGACTGCCAGTTCTTCCGGTTCGAAGGTCAGATGGGCACCGAATACCTCTATGGGACGGTGACCTGCCCGGGCCTGATCGCGATGCTCACCACTGGCCGTCCTGTCATCAGCGATGAGCGGGAGGGTCTCAACCCCAAGGACCCGTTCGTCGCCGCCTTCGCCGATGCGGTCAGTGACATGATCGAACCGGTTATCGAGAGCGAACGGCTGCGGCTGAGCCACGTCGACCACGCCTCCACGTCGAGACGCACCGAGTCCCTCATCCAGCAGGTGCTGCGGCGAATGAGTCAGGTGGCCGTCGACGATCTGGCGATCATCCTGCCTCCGGGTCCCGGATCGGGGTCGTACGGCCCGTTCCCCACCGGTCGGCCCGCGCTGCTCCGCTTCAGCACTCCGTTCTACTACCGCCCAGCCGGGCGGCCATTCCGTGTCACCCTGCTCGTGGATCGCGCCCGCCTGCTCGACGAGGCACTCATCCACGTCACGCCCGACCTGCCCGTTTCCATCTCGATCGAACCGGAGGCGCCGCAACTGACCGCCGGAAGCCTGCCGCCGGACGGACGCTACGTGTGGACGCTGGTCGGTACCGAAGACGGGGCCAAAGGCCAGATCCGGGTGATCGCCGGACCAGCCTCGGCTGTTTGCGAGATCGTGATCGCCGACGGCGCGTCCTACCACGCGCCCCATCCCCACGCCGCGTCACGGCCGCGGGCGGCATGGGACCAAGACAACTCCACCGACCTCTTCGTCGGGTACGAGTTGCGCAACCTGGACAACGACATCGATCGGGCCGTCTACAGCCCGGTGGAACGCTTGATCATCGTGAACACCGAGGCGCCAACCGTCCGCCTGTACATCGACGGGCAAGGCCACTTCCGGGACGCTGCGCGGTTGCTCCTGGCCGAGTTGTTCCTCGACGTGATCGCGGGCGAGCTTGCCCGTCGCTACACCGACCGGACCAACCAGAAGGGCGACATCGAGGCTTACCATCAAGCCAAACACACGTTCATCCGGAGATACGGCCTTGAGATCCACCGGATCATGATCGGCGCCTGAGAGTCGTGACGCCTTCGAGGTCGAACGCGTCACCTCGGAAACCGTTGGCACGAATTCAGACCACTCCAGAACCCTGACGCCCAGCGCCACGCCGGGTGCGGCTGCCGCTCGCGTGACGATTCGAGCGGCGCCTCTAAGACAGCCACTCAGGAGTTGTCTCTTCGATGACGAGGTCGATCCGCCGCCAGGCGACTTCGACTTGGGTCCACGACCCCGACTCATCACCGTCGCGGTCTACCCGAACGTCGAATCTCTCGACCACCTCACCGCCAGGGCAGTTCACAGGAATGACTCCCTGAGTTGTAACAAGAAAGTCGCTCGAGCAAGCTGCAACAGGGTTGGCGCTGACGATTCGCCAACCTTGCGGTGCAGAGTAGGCCTTCCTCCATGCGTCGTATCCCTGCACCTCGGTGTGATCGGGTTCGCGCTCGCGTGCATGCAGGTACACGCGGGTCCACAGGGCCTCCGGTTCCACGCGCATCTCGCCGATGACCGTCACCTCGGTGGGCTCACCGTCACCGGTGTCGAAGTCGCCATCACCGCCAACGGGTGGCGGTTGGTAAGCCGGAGAACTGCCCAAGACTCGCTGGGTCAGCTTCTCCTTGCTGGGCTCCCACGGAATGACCAAGACCTGCGGGTAGCCCTCACTCACGCCGCCCCAGGAGACAACCAACTTGACGATCCGGTCCTTGAAGAGCTGCGGGCCCATGAGGCCGAGGCTGAGGGTTGCCTGGTAGTGGGTGTTACGACCGATTCGGGCATCCGGCAGCAGCGCTACAGCCGCGCCCTGTTCGTTCAAGAGCGACACCGCGAACAGGTTGTTGTCGGTATCTCGATGGTCGAGGTCATAGCCGGTCAGTGTCACAGTCCGCCACCTCGCCGGCTCGACACTGAGTTCTACCGACTGGGGAGCCACCTGACAGAACTCGGGAGCGAGCATCGGCGGATTCGTGCCCAACAGCTTGGCCTTGAGGTTCTGCAGCGACTGGATGGCGCGATGGCCCACGAAATCGAAATCGCACATGACCGCCACTGCCGTGGCGGCGATGCTGCGGTCCGCGAGATTCTGGGCGTCGACGCGGATGGTCTCGGAGATCTCCTTGGGCAGTTCACCGGCCACGCGCTGCAGGACGACTTGCCAGGCCGACGAGTTCGCGCTGATCTCGGCGATGCCGTTGTCCACTACCCGGATGGCTTCATCGATCGAGCTTGAGATGCCGCAACCAGACGCCGTGAGCGTGAGCGCCAGCAGGGTCACCAGAATGATGGGCGGTAGGTGCAAGGCGCGGGCGCCGAAGAGACGAGCAAGCATGGGGATGGCCTCCCTCAGTCTGAATCCAGCCTACTGCGGATCTCGGGGGTCAGCACCGGTCGCGGCGCCGGAAAGCCCGGGTACACCACGCGCGGGTAGGTCCGATTCCGACGCCTGAATAGCAGTGACGGCCGGTTTGGGAGGACGCTTGAGACATGGGTTCACGCGCACGGAAGGGCAAAGACGTGACGGCTGCAGGCGCCGTGGTGGTCGGTGGTGACCACGCCGCGCCGGAGGTGTTGCTGGTCCGCCAGGCACGCGACGATCGGTGGCGGCTCCCGCTGGCCACCGTCGATCCCGGGGAGTATCTTGCCGGCTGCGCGGCCCGCGCCACCCAGGACGACGCCCAGGCCAGCGTCCGACTGGGCGTCCCGGTCGGTCAACTCCCCGACCCTGACGAGGGCCGGTTGGTGGCCTGGTGGCGTGCCCGCGCGACGACCACCCGCCCACCCACCCCGGGGGCTGGCATCGAGCAAGTCGCCTGGGCGCCAGACGTCGACGCGGTCCGCAGCCTGGCGTGCGCGAGCCAGCAACGGGCTGTCCGGCAGGCCTTGGCTCTGACCGATTCGGTGCCGATCCTGCTCGTGCGGCACACCAAAGCGATGCAGCGTTCGAACTGGGTCGGTCGCGACCAGGCGCGGCCTCTGGACGCCCGCGGCCGCCGCCAAGCGGCCAACCTGATCCCGCTGCTGGCCGCCTATGGCATCACCCGGCTGGCGTCCTCGACCTCCACCCGGTGCGTGAAGACCCTACTGCCCTACGCCAAAGCCGAACGGCTGGAGATCGAAGGTTGGGCCACCCTCAGCGAGGAACAGGCCGAGAAGAACCTCAAAGCCGTCGATAACCTGATGCGGCGCCTGATTGCCCAGAGCCTCGACATGGGGACACCGTTGGCCATCTGCGGACACCGACCCGTCCTCCCGACCATGCTCACCGCCCTTGGCATCCCGACCCAACCGCTCCAGCCAGGCGCCTGCATGGTCGCCCACCTGTCCCCCACCGGCCAGACCCTTGCCGTCGAACACCACCCACCCAAGGCCTGAGTTCCCACCACCAGCCCAGACGGTCTCGGTGAGGCCCCGCAGGCCGCCTTCGATCTCGGATTCGTCAACGACAGTCCCTTGGCGGTGCTCGCGGACCTGCGCGGGGTCGTCCGCCATGGCGTTGTCAAACCCGGTACTGCGATCCCCGCGCCCGTAGATCGCGCCGCCAGAACAAGCTCCGTGAATCCCCGGCCTCCCGGCACGCCCCGGCCGGGAGGAATCGT
>JBAVKY010000161.1:0-1715 GCA_049688555.1 Propionicimonas sp. | reverse complement strand
CCACACCGCAGCGCTCAAGCAGGTCATCACGGCGCTGCGCGACGCCTCGACCAAGGCCATCCAGAACGCGAACGCGCAGGAGCAGATCTCCAGCAACGTCAACGGCTAGTCGATTTCAGGGCGGCGGGCGCCGGCCCGCCGCCCAGAAGTGGAGGTGTGGATGTCCACGATGTATGGGGCCGACATCGCGCAGTTGCGCGCGCTGGCGGCTCAGTTCGAGGCTGTTGCCGATCGGCTCGACAACGGTCGCGTGGCGGTTGGTGCCCTCGTTCATTCGAGTCCCTGGTCGGGACCGGATGCTGGGTTCTTCCGACAGACGTGGGATGGCCAGCACAACCCCCGGCTGGGTCAGGCGGCAGCGCTCCTGCGCGACGGTGCCCAGAAGTTACGGGCCAACGCCGACGCCCAGGAGCGCACCAGCGCGGTCGACGGTGGCCCGAGTTCGCCCGTGTTCGACCCCTCAGCATTCTTCCCGCCCCTGCGGGAGGTGCCTTACACGGGATTCGATCCAAACGCGGAACGTTGGCAGGAGACCCTCAGGTGGATTGAGCGGTTCAAGGACAACGAAATCTCCGGTACCGGATGGACCTTCGGTGACGCGGCCGGACTCGTACCATTTCTGGGCATGTCGAGCGACGTGCTCGGCGGTCTGGACAAGATCGCTCGCGGCGAGGTCCCGTGGCACGAGGGCGTGGACATCGTCGGTGGGATACTCCGCGGAACCGGGAACCCAGTGGGGTACGGAATCGGACTGAACCTGGCGCTGTGGTCGGACGTGGTCGAGCAGGGTGCGCAGGTCGACTGGAGCCCCAAGGGCATGCAAGACGCATTCAACGGAATGTTCAACGCGGACGCATGGAAGGAAGTTGGCCACGATCTTGCGACCAAGTTGCCCCCCATGCTGGCGGGGGACTTCGCATGGTGGTGACAACGAGAGGTGGTGTCATGGCGGTGATGTTGTCCGATGACGAAGCGGTCGCGATCGCGGCACAGGGCGGGGTGGTGTGGTCGATGCCGCTCCCGACGGTGAATGTCCAGGAGTCGCGGGAGGTGAGTGCCGCCATGGCCCGCGGCGTCCGCTCGTTGCGCTTGCGCGGGCTGCTCAGCGGCGAGGCCGGGCAGCCCGAACTCGCCGAGGAACTGCGCGGGTTCGCGCGGGGCGCGCAGAGCACCCCGGGGCTGATGGCGCAGGTCGTGCGGAACGGGGAGAGGCCGGTACCACTCGGTGGCGCGGTCGTGGCATCCGCCGTTTCCGGGGAAGAGGCGTTCGTCGACCTCATCTCGGCCAGCGGCGTCCACGATTTCGCAGTGCTTCCCGTGCCGCAAGCGCAAGCGACCTTGCTGGCCTACCTTCGCGCGGTCTTCCAGTCGGGGCCGGCCGGACCGGACGCACCTCCCGATGCTGAGTTGTGGGTGTCCGTCGGTCGTGGACAGGGTCGGATCAGCCTCAAGCGGGGGACGGTGCGCGTTGGTGACGGTGAGCCGGTCCTGGATTGGGGGCAGGCGGAAGCGGAGTTGGCCGCCACCCTCACGAGCGTGCTCACAGTCTCGTGAGTGGGCTCTATGGCGCGGACGTTGCCGAACTCCGGGCCCTGGCGACCCAGTTCGAGCAGGTGGCCGATCGGCTGGAGGTAACCAGCATCACGGTGAGCAACGCCATCCAGATCAGTGCTTGGATCGGCCCGTTCGCGGCCTCCTTCCGGATCGGCTGGGAC
>JBAVKY010000160.1:0-3703 GCA_049688555.1 Propionicimonas sp. | reverse complement strand
GTGCCAGAACGCGGTGGAACACGGATTCGGGCGATCGAGTGGGGTCGTCTGGGTTCGTCCGCGCCAGGAAGCGGGGGAGTTGTCTGTCGAGGTCGTCAATGCGGGTGAACCCTTGCCGCCGGACTTCTCGCTGGAGAATTCCAAGAGCCTGGGGCTGTCCATCGTCCGGACGCTGGTCGCCGACCTTGGCGGAGAGTTCCAGCTACTTCGGGGGGAGGACGACCTGGGCACCGTTGCTCGCGTCCGTGTCCCTTTGATCTGACCCTGGTTAGCTGATTCGTCCTAGTTCGTCCGCACGCGCATGCGGGCCGCGCGACGCTTCATGGCGCGACGTTCGTCCTCGCTGAGTCCCCCCCAGACCCCATGGTCCTGGCCGGCGTCCAACGCCCACTGCAGGCAGGCCTCCCGAACCTCACAGCGGCGGCAGACCTTCTTTGCCTCCGCGATCTGCATCAGGGCGGGTCCGGTATTGCCGACGGGGAAGAACAGCTCCGGGTCCTCAGTCAGGCAGGCGGCTCTATGGCGCCAGTCCATGAAGTACACAACTCCTTAAATGGATTCACAGCGTCGCCGTGGACATGCCTCGCCAGCGCAGAATTCGGGGCGCAAGCTAGCCTGCGCCCCGGTCAAGAGTGGACCATACCGGCCGTTGACACAAGGGGCCGCGGCAATTCTTGGCCAGTTGTGCGGGCTCCCGACTCGGCTCCGGATGGTCGTGAGCGGCTACGCTGCCGACGTGGAGACCAGCCGGGGTAGCGACCAACGACCCCGCAGCGTGGTCGTGGCGAGCATCGGGGCCGTGGTCGCGGCCCTGCTGCTGATCGCCCTTGGGGTGGGGTCGACCACCGCTGGACACGGTGGTTTCAGCGGGGCAGTCGGGATCTTCCTCGGTCTCTACGGACTGCTGATCGCCGTTGCCGGATGGGGCCTGTGGCGGGGGAGCCTGCTCGCTCGCGGCCCGGTGCTGGCGACCGGAGTGATCAACCTGATCGTGGCGATCTCGATGGCCGGTGCAGCCCCCGAAGCCTGGGCGATCGCTGCGGTCGCGGGCGTGACCGTCGTAGCCTCGGCACTGCCCGCGACCTCCGGGTGGCTTCGCTGGCCGCAGGCACGAATGGCGCGGACCCCACTCACGCCAAGCGACGCGCCCCCGCCGACGGACGACCCAGGAAGGTGACGGGCGCGTCAAACCCCGCCTGAGCGAAGGCCAGTGAGACGTCCGTTGAAATGACCGCCACGTCGACTGCGGCGACCAGCGCCAGGACGCAGCCGCCGAAGCCGCCGCCGGTCATCCGCGCACCGAGTGCGCCGTGGGCGAGGACCACGTCAACGGCGAGGTCGACCGTCTCAGCGGTAATCTCGTAGTCATCACGCATCGAGATGTGGGAGCTGGTCATCAGCTCACCCAGCCGCGTGAAATCGCCTGCGCCGAGGGCCTCAACCGCTGCCAGGACACGCCGATTCTCGGTGACCACGTGACGGACCCGGCGGGCTTCCAGTTGTGGGAGCGCAGCCAGTGCCGCGTCCAGGTCGGTGACATCGCGCAGCGACTCGATGCCGAGTAGGCGACAGGCCTCGGTGCAGGCGGCCCGACGCGCGGCATACTCTCCGTCGACGTGGCTGTGGCGACTCTTGGTGTCGATGACGAGGATCTCGAGCCCGGCCTCGGTGACCTCGAGCGGGACCTGTTCGGTGACCAGGCTGCGGCAATCCATGAACAAGGCATGATCGGCGGTGCACAGGGTCGAGGCAGCCTGGTCCATCAACCCGGTGGGAGCCCCCACGTACGCGTTCTCGGCGATCTGGGCGAGCTGAGCCCGCTCCATGGCGTTGAGTTCGATCCCGTAGAGATCGCATAGCGCCGTGATCGTGACGCACTCGATCGCCGCGGAGGAGGACAGCCCAGCACCGATGGGAACGTCGGAGGAGAGCACCAGATCGGCGCCGCCCACCTCGTGGCCGGCTTCCCGCAAGGCCCACACAACGCCGGCCAGGTAGGCGTGCCAACCTGCCTCGCCCGGCCTCAGGTCGTCCAGGCCGGCTTCGACCGCCTCGGCTAGGTCGAGCGACACGAAGCGCCAGCGGTGATCTGGTCGCGGTGAAGCAGCCAGGTAGGCGGCCTGAGGAATCGCGAACGGAAGCACAAAACCACCGTTGTAGTCGGTGTGCTCACCGATCAGGTTGATCCGTCCCGGTGCCGCCCAGACTCCCGCGGGAGGGACCCCGGTCAGGGCAGTGAAGTGGTCAACTACGGCCTGTTGCATCATCATTCATCCTCGTCGTCCTGGCGTGCCAGCCAGGTGGCCAGCCGCTCCACGGCCATCTCGTGTTCAGGGTTGAGGTCCACGAAGGTCCGCAACTGTTCGGCCAGCCAAGCCAGGCTGACCAGTTCCTCACCGCGTCGCTCTTGGAGTTCCTCGGTACCCCGGTCGGTGAAGTACACCTCACCCCGCCAGGGCTCGTCCGAGCAGTTCGGCCTCCTGCGCGGCGTGAGCCTTGACCGAGCCGACGGAGGGAGCCGAAGCTGCCGGCCGGGTGATGCCCTTGAGGGTCAATTCGTACCCCGGCAGGAAGGTGGCGATGGCAGGTGGCAAGTTGATCTGCATGAACCACCAGGCTCCCTGGTTCTCGGGCTCGTCCTGGACGTAGCGGACGTCGGTGACCTGTGGAAAGCGTGCCAGTTCCGTCGCGAGCTCCCGCGCCGGCAGGGGGTAGAGGCGCTCCAGCGGCAGGATCGCGACCTTCTGGTCAAGACCGGCCTCGGCACGGGCCGCCACGAGTTCCCAGCGGATCTTGCCCGAACACAACACGATTCTTTCGACCTCGGCCGCGTCGATGATCGTGGGATCGCCCATGGCCGGTTGCCAGCGACCATGGGTGAATTCCGCGACGGGTGAGACCGCCATCTTGTGCCGAAGCATCGACTTGGGTGTGGCGATGACGACCGGACGATGCCAGTTCACGTACGCGTGGGTGCGCAGCAGATGGAAGTAGCTCGCCGGCGTGGACGGTTGGCACACCGCCAACGCACCTTCGGAGCACAGGTTCAGCCAGCGTTCCAGCCGCGCCGAGGAGTGATCGGGCCCCTGACCTTCGTAGCCGTGCGGCAACAACAGCACCACGCCGGACTTCTGCGTCCACTTGGCATTGGCCGACGAGATGAACTCGTCGGCGATGGTCTGAGCCCCATTCGCGAAGTCACCGAACTGGGCTTCCCAACAGACGAGCGCGTCGGGCGCTGCGACCGAGTAGCCATACTCGAACCCCATCGAGGCATACTCGCTGAGCAGGGAATCGAACACGTAGAACTGCCCCTGATCGTCGGATAGGTGCTTCAACGGCACGAAGGACTCGTTGGTAACCCGATCGATCACGGCGGCAAACCGCTGTGAGAACGTCCCGCGTCGGCTGTCCTGGCCGACGAGCCGGACGGGACGGCCCTCCATCAAGAGCGAGCCGAAGGCGAGCAGTTCTGCTGTTGCCCAGTCGACTGGTCCGTTCCGGATCGCGTCGGCACGCCTTTGGAGTTGTGGCATGACCTTGGGATGAACGCTGAATCCCTCGGGGAAGGTGAGGTGTGCGCGTGCGACCGTCTCCATGATCCCGGACGTGATCGCCGTCCCGAGGTCCTTGCCGAGTTTCGGTGGGTAGTACGGCACCTTCCGGTAGCTAGCGTCCTCGACGGACTCGACCTCCCTGACCT
>JBAVKY010000159.1:0-4226 GCA_049688555.1 Propionicimonas sp. | reverse complement strand
CCGCCCCACGCCGCGAAGCGCTGGGCGTAGTCCTCCAGCAGGCCGAGACCTTTCGGTAGCCGCAGCAGCACGAGCTCGACGCCGGCGAGCGCCTGCTCGTCGAGCCGGGCCGGGTCGCCCTCGAGTTGGCGTTCTTCGAGCAGGTCGTCGCAGCACGCCACGACGTCGTGGCCGGCGCTGCGCAGCTGGTTGGCGAGCGCGGGCTCGTCCACCACGAGTACGCGGGCGCCCAGGTCGCCGGCTTCGTCGAGCATCAAGGCTGCGACTGGATCGAGCGTCATGTCAGTTGTCCCCGTTCACGAAGGTCGGCGACGATCTTGTCGTAGAACGCCTCGTCGATACGGTACTTGGCCCGGTAGATGCCGAAGCCGGCGGCGATCAGCAGCAGCGGCAGGCCCAACATGACCAGCTTCATGGTCAACAGCCCCGCGGCGGACACGTCGTCCGGCGACTGGGCGCTGTTGATGCCCGTCAGAATCAGCGTCACCGCCACGATCTGGGTCGCCAGCGCCGCCCCGACCTTGTTGATGAACGGTTGCAGCGAGAAGGTGACCGCGCCGTTGCGCCGTCCGAGCTTCCAGTGGCCGTACTCGATGGTGTCGGTGATGAACACCAGCATCAGCAGCACCACGTAGGCCTGCCCGACGAACAGCAGCAGGCCGGCCGCCCCGATCCACAGCATGTTCATCGGGGCGAAGAAGAAGATGACGTAGCCGACGACGATCATCGCCGTCGCTGCCCGGTACAGGGTGGCCCGCGTGAAGCGGCGACGCAGCAGCGGGAAGGTGAGGAAGCCCAGCAGCTGGGCGATGCCGAGCACTGCCCCGAACGGGGCGTACATGGCCTCGTCGCGGTAGGCGTACGTGAAGAAGTAGACCCCGAAGGTGGTCGTCGTCACGTAGCCGGTCATGAACAGCACCATCGAAATCGCCACCCACAGCAGCTGGTCGTTGTGGTAGACGACGCCGGCCAACTCCCGCAGCGTCACCCGCTCCTGCTCCACCACGATCTGGGGCTCCTTGACCCCGAACACGGTCACCAGTTGGCCGACCACCATGATCGCCACGACGCCGAGGGCGAACGCCTGCCACGCCCCCGCCTTCCCGAGGCTGGCCGTCAGGGTGCCGGTCAGCGGGAGGATGCCAACGACGACCGTGAACAGCCCGACGGTGGCGAAGATCTTCGCCAGGGCGCCGATACGTTCGCGTTGCCGCTGCTCGAGGCTGAGCGCCGGCAGCATCGCCCAGTAGGGGATGTCGTTGGACGTCCACGACAGCCCCCACAGCAGGTAGAGGACGGCGAAACCGGCCACCGACCAGGGGCCGAAGACGGTGGTCGCGGAGAACAGTTGGACGGTGAAGAACGCCGAGGCGATCACGCCGCCGAGGATCCACGGCTTGAACTGGCCCCAGCGGCTACGGGTGTTGTCGACCAGCGAGCCCATCACGATGTCCATCACCGCGTCGAAGAGCCGGGCGGCGAGCACCAGCCACCCCACCCACCACATCACGGCGTCGGGCAGGTCGAGGACCTCGGTGAGGAACACGATCAGGTACAGGCTGACCAGCGCGTAGACCATGTCCCGACCGACGGTGCCGATGCTGAACGCCCACTTGTTGCGGCGATCGAGCGAGGAGGGGTTGGCCGTGGCGGGGTTGGGGGCGGTGCCCATGGCCCGAACCTAGCACCGCGCTTCGGTGGGCCGACGGGAAAACCGCCTTGTCAGCGGTGCTTGGTGGGGTACTTCCGACCTGCGACGTAGTGCCCGTAGGCGCCCGCGGTGACCCCGCCCTTGGCGGCGATGTCGGCGAAGAACCGTCCCGATTCGCGGACGGTGCGCTGCTGGCTCGTGAAATCCAACTCGACCAGGCCGAACCGGGCCGACTCGCCTTCGGCCCATTCCCAGTTGTCGGTGAAGCACCAGTGGTAATAGCGCTCGATCGGCAGGCCCGATTCGGCGATCGCCTTGAGGTGCTCGTAGAGGAACAGCGGACGGAAGCTGTCGGAGGCGTCGGCGGTGCCGTTCTCGGTCACGTAGATCGGGCCCGGGTAGGCGGTGTGCACCCACCGCGCCACCTCGGTCAGACCGTGCGGACGGATCTCCCAGCCGAGGTCGTTCACGCTCACCTTGTGGGCGGTGGTGTCGGCGAAGTTCCGGATCGCGCTGCGGGAGTAGTAGTTGATGCCCTGGAAGTCGTAGTAGCGGCCCGGGTCGACTTCGTCCGGTTGCACGAACGGCGCCAGGAACCGTCCGGTACTCATGGCGCGTACGACGGCGGTCTGGAACAGGTACTCCCCGGCCCGGGCGCCGAGGCGATCCAGCGGGTTCCAACTCACCGCCGGCGCGAACACGCGCAGGTGGTTCGCGACCCCGACACGCGCGTTGGGATTGGCGCGGTGGATCGCTTTGTAGCTGCGGATGTGCGCGATGGCCATCGCCTGCATGACGGCGACCGCCTGGGCGGGGGAGTGGTGACCCGGCGGCCAGATGCCCTCGATGTAGCTCTTCATCGCGTAGATGTTCGGCTCGTTGATGGTGATCCACTCGTCCACCAGGTCACCGAGGTTGGCCAGCACTGCCGCTACATAGCGGTCGAAGACCGTCAGGGCGTGGCGGTGGGTGAAGCCGCCCGTCTCTTCGAACCAGACGGGGTTGTTGAAGTGGTGCAGCGTGACGAGCGGCTCGATGCCGGCCTCGCGCAGGCCCGTCAGCTCTTCGCGGTAATGCGTGAAGGCTGCGGCGTCGAACTCGCCGGGGCGGGGTTCCAGGCGTGCCCATTCGAGGCCCATCCGGTAGTGCTTGACGCCCAACTCCGCCAGCAGCGCGGTGTCTTGCGGGACGCGGTTCCAGTGATCGGCGGCGCGACTGGGGGTGGAGCCGTCGGCGATCCGTCCGGACTCGGCGGCCCAGCGGTGCCACGTGGTGTCCGCGTTGCCGCCCTCGATCTGGGTGGCGGCGGTGGCCACCCCGAGGGCGCACGTCGGCAGGGCGAACCCTGGAGCTGCGAACTCCCCGGCGAAGCGGCGGGTGCGGTCGAACATCGTGGGCCTCCTTGCTCGATTCCACGTCACCACGTCGCGCCCTTGACGTCAATGGAGCGGCGCCGAGGGGAGTGGTGCACCATCGCCTGCGGCAGTGGGTCGGATCTGGCCGGATTGGCCCTCGGCAGCGCCTTCCAGGGAAGGGTTTGGTGCACAACCGGCCACGGGCCGCGCACTTCGGGTCTGAGTTGGCTCATGGTGGTCCTCTCCCGACCCCGGCAGCCATCTCGGGTTGGAGGGAGAGGTGCACCATCGCCTGCGCCAGTGGGTGGGATCCGGCCGGATTGGCCCTCGGCAGCGCCTCCCAGGGAAGGATTTGGTGCACCACCGCCGAGGGGCTGCGCGCATCGGGTCTGACCACGGCTGCCCGCGGTCGAGATAGTGGGATCCCGCTGCCGGACCAGCTAGGGTTAGGGTCGAATCACGGCGTCGGGTAGCTCCCCCGATGCCCGGGGAAGTCATCGTCGATGTTCTCGTTGCGGGACCGATGCTGGCTGGCACCACGGAGCCCACTGAAGGAGATCAAGCTTCACGATGACTGACCACAAATATGTGTACGAATTCAGCGAGGGCGCCGCATCGATGCGGAACCTGCTCGGTGGCAAGGGCGCGAACCTCGCCGAGATGACCGGGCTGGGAATGCCCGTCCCGCAGGGCTTCACCATCACCACCGAGGCCTGCACCCAGTACTACGTCGACGGCGAGACGATCAATGACGGCATCTACAACGAGATCTTGGCCTACGTCGCCACGCTCGAGGAGATGACCGGCAAGAAGTTCGGTGACCTCGAGAACCCGCTGCTGGTGTCCGTTCGCTCGGGCTCCCGCGCCTCCATGCCCGGCATGATGGACACCATCCTCAACCTCGGCCTCAACGAGACCGTCGTGGAGACCTTCGCCGCGAAGACCAACAACCCGCGGTTCGCCTACGACTCCTACCGTCGGTTCATCCAGATGTACTCCGACGTGGTCATGGAGGTGGGCAAGTCCTACTTCGAGAAGCTCATCGACGAGATGAAGGAAGCCCGCGGCGTCACCCTGGACACCGAACTGACCGCGGACGACCTGAAGAAGCTCGCCGGGCAGTTCAAGGCCGCTTACAAGGCCAAGATCGGCACCGACTTCCCCTCCGATCCGATCGAACAGCTGTTCGGCGCCATCAAGGCCGTGTTCCGCTCCTGGGA
>JBAVKY010000158.1:0-5023 GCA_049688555.1 Propionicimonas sp. | reverse complement strand
CCGCCGGGGACCGCCGCCACCGAAGCCGCTGGCGGTGTGTTCGCCGGCGGTCACGGTGGCGTTCTTGGTCGCCCCACTGAGGTCACTCGAGTCGGAGTAGGTGCCAACCGTCGTCCCAGACAGCGTGCCGCCGACGTAGACGTCGTACGACTCACCGCTGGTGATGTCGGAATCGGCCACGATCAGCGAGGCGACCTGCTTCACGGTGGTGTACGCGGCGAGCACAGTGCCGTCCTTCACGATGCTGACCGTCTCCCCGGCCGCGATCGGCTGCGCGAAGCTCACCGACACCCAGCCGATGGTCGACGCGGCGGCAGGAGCCTCAGCCATTCCGGAGGAACCGGCCGCGACGAGAGTGCCGCCGCTCATCGTCAGCCCACCGTTGGAATCCAGCGACCCGTTGCCGTTGCCGGTGGGACCGGACACGACGGTGGTGCCGCCAGTGATCGTGATGGTGCCGTTGGAGTCCAGGCCGTCGCCTTCGGCGTTCACCAGGAGGGTGCCGCCGCTGACGGTCAGCAGCGAGCCGTCGGACTGCATGCCGCCGCCGCCGCCTCCCCCGCCGCCGCCTTCGGTGGTCGCGCCCGAGGTGGCGTTCAGCCCGTCGTCCGTTGCGGTGACGCTGGTCTCGCCGCCGGCGATGGTCACCGTCGAGCCCTCCAGGCCTTCGTTCGACGTCGATACGGTCAACTCGCCGTCGTTGATGGCGAAGTCACCCTCGGCGTGGACGCCGTCGTCGCCTGCCGAGAGGGTCACGGTGCCGGCGTTGATGAGCACGTAGCCGACGGTGTCGTCGGCTACGTTGTCGGACTTCAGGGCGTCATCCTTCGCCTCGACGGTGACCGTGCCGTCTGCCACCATGAGGTAGTCCTTGCCGCGGATCCCGTCGTCGACCGCGGTCACCGTGATGGTTCCGCCCAGGATCACCAGGCCGTCTTTGCTGGCGATGCCGTCGTTGGTATTCCCGGTGACGGTGAGGGAACCTGAGCCACCGATGGTGAGGTCAGCCATCGAGAACAGAGCCGCGTTCGGGGCATCCTCGGCGGACGTGTCGTAGCCGGTGCCGTCGGCGAGGCTGTTGCTGGATCCGTCCGCCAGGACGACGACAGCCTCATCGGCCGCCTCGATGACGAGTGCCGAGCCCGTTGTCGAGGTGACGGACGCGTCGTCCAGGACGATCCTGACCTTGCCTTCGGCATCGCTGTCGACCACGATCTGGCCGTCGCTCAGACTGCCGCTGAGCACGTAGGTGCCCGGGGAGCTGACGGTGATGACGTCACCCGTGATCGACACTCCGGTGGTCGAGCTGGCTTTCGAGGCCCCGTCGGCCAGGGTCACGGTGGTCACCGTCGCCGCGTCGTACTCGGTGTCACCGGCTTCGGCGTGGCTGGCCACGTTGTCGGCCAGGGCGGCCGCCGCCGAGGTGGCCGTGCTGGTGACACTGACCGTCGAGGCCTCCGTTGACGTGGTGCTCGCGACCGCCGAGCTACAGGCGGTCAGCGTGACTCCGGCGACGATGGCCGCGATCGCGGCGGTCAGGCGCTGGATGGTTGAGTGGTTCGGTTTCATGTGAGTTCTTTCAGGTCGTGGTGGGGGGGTCACGCGGGCTGCGCGGCCGTGGGGATCAGTTCGTGGGTGAGGACGCGGTGCCATTTCAGGTCGGGCAGGTCGTCGTTGAGAGCGGCGAGCCCGGTTCCGTATTTGCTGACCCGGCTGGGACGGATGCGGCAGCGCCACAGGGCCCGGTCGAGGGCTGAGGGGGCGGAGCCGCCCTTGGTCTCGACGATGACCGTCCCGGGGGTGGCCAGCAGGTGCCTGGAGCCTGGGCGCCGCCAGGTCAGCCGGGTGTCGATGGTTGCCCGGCTTGCCGAATCACCGCCGGCGAGCAGCAGGGTCGTCCGGTCGTAGGAGGTGTGCAACGCCGGCGCCAGGTCCGCCACCGCTACCCCGTCCGCCTCTCGCTCGGTGAGCGTCAGGCTCACGAACTCGGCGGCGGCCGGGGTCAGGCGTCCCGCGTCGGCAAGGTCGTAGGGCAACCGATCCTTCACCGTCGCGCCGCGGGGGCCGCGAGTCTTGACCTCGAGCCAGGTGTCTCCTGAGTCGCGGTAGACGCGGGTGCGCACTTTGAACCGGCGCCGGCGTCCCCGACCCGCCAGGTGGAAGCAGTCCAGCCCCGGGGTGTCGAAGTAGGTGGAGTGGTAGCCGAACCGCTCGCGACCGTCGATGCGAAGCACCTCGACCGGTCCCTCGACGAGCCCCAGCACGAGGGCGACGTCGTCGACCGGCAGCACGTACTTGCGGTCGATCCGGGTCTGCAGGGCAGCCTGGCCGAGCAGTCGCTCGAGGCTGGTCGTGGGCAGCCAGGCGAGTTCGACTCGTCGCGTCGTCGCCTGCTGGGTGGCGGTCTGCTGAAGCGTTGCGGTCATCGGGCCACCACCTCGGTACGAGCCGGCGCGGGAGGGGAGGAGTAGCGGACGTCGACGAGCGTGGTGTCATTGACCAGGTCGGTCTTCACCACCGTCACCGACTGGACGCCACCACCGACGATCGATTCCACGTGGGCACGCAGGGCGGCATCGTCGTTGTGGGCCCGATCCAGCTGGATCTGCTGCCTGGCGGACCGACGGGCGACGAGGGGGTGGTCGCCCACGAAGAGGGTGGCCACCACGACGACCATCAGAGCGAGCACCAACCCGACCGACAGCGAGGCGCTGCCTGCCAGCAGTCCGAGGGTGAGCGCCGCGAAGTAGTAGGCGATCTCGTGCTGAGTGAGTTCCTCCGAGCGCAGCCTGATGATCGACAGCACCCCGAACAAGCCCAGGCCGACGCCGACACTCGCCGCGGTGGAGGTCAGTGTTGTCATGACCGCGAGCACGCCGACGTTGACGACGAGGTAGGCGACGATGAGGTCGCGCCGGTGGTGACGTGGGACGAACAGGCCGAAGACCAGAATGGCGATGGCCACGAGGTCTGCGGCGATGAGTACGGCGGACACGATGAGCTCCTGAGCAGTGCGGGTTGCTGATGTGACCAGTCAGCCAGAGCAGCTTGTTGGGACCCCCGAAGTCGTCTGTGAGCTCCTTGTGAGACCCTCCGGAGCTGGTACGCGCCTCGCGCGTCGGCCGCCCCGGTCGTCTTCATCGACGAAACTGGCCACCATGGACCTGCTCCTCGCCTTCGCCACCGGCCTCGCCGCCGGAATCGGGGTGGCCGCCCCGCTGGGCCCCATCGGGGTACTGCTGATCGGGGAGGGAGTCGCCAGGGGTTTCCGGGGCGGCGCGCCGAGCGCGATCGCGGTGGCCGTCGTCGACCTGAGCTACTGCGCCGCAGCCCTGCTGATCGGGGCGGTCGCCCAGCCGGTGATCGGCTCCTGGGGAACCTGGCCGCAGGCCATCGGCGGCATCGTCCTGATCGTGCTGGCGGCGCTGGGGATCCAGCGCGGCATCGGCCGTGCGGCAGTCAGCGAGACCGCGTCAACGGCCGCCCCGGGCGCTCACCGATTCCTGCTCTTCGTTGGCCTGACCGCCCTCAACCCGGCGACGCTGGTCTACTTCACCGCCCTGGCGGTCGGCCTGAACGTCTTGCACTCACCACTGGCCGCGGGGGTCTTCGTGGTTGGCGTCGGGGTGGCCTCCGTGAGCTGGCAGCTCGCGCTCGTAGCCCTCGGTGCCTACCTCCGGGGACGGGCGACTCCCGGTGCCCAACGATTGACGGCACTGGTTGGCAACCTGATCGTCGCCCTACTGGGCGCCATCATGCTGGTCGGGGCGTGGCGCCGCTGATCTCGGTGGATTCACCACCGACCCCAGGGGCGAATCCTCCGCGCTGTCCCGCGCTGTCCCGGGCTCCCCGGCTCGCTACGGTGAAGCCATGACAGGTGACGCGACGTCGTCGGGCTACGACGAGCACGAGTATGAGGACAGCCTGGAACCCCACCACCTGATCCGGCGTTCCGACGTGGTGCTGAAGGCCGGCATCCTCATGCTCGGCGCGGGGACCAGCGGGATGCGGGTCCGCGAAATCATGCGGTCGGTCGCCCACACCGTCGGGATCGAACGCCTGCATGCGCAGATCACCTTCACTGACATCGTCTTGACGGTTGGGCGGCGCGGCATCTTCCGCACCCAGATCGCCGAGATCCGCAACCCCGGCGTGAACGCCCACCGCATCGGCATGCTGTCCGAACTCGGCCACGACTTGCCTGAGCGGGCCAGCGTCGCGGAGGTGGACGCCCGGCTACAGGCCATCGAGGACACCCCCCGGCTCTACCGCACCTGGATGCTGGTGCCCCTGGTCGCCTTGGCCTGCGCCTCGATCGCCGTCTTGTCGAACGGCGGCCCGCGCGAAGTCATAGCCGTGTTACCGGCCTCGGCGCTGGCCTACTGGCTGCACCGTCGGCTGACCGGGCTGATGCTCAACCACCTGGCCACCGTGCTCACGTCAGCGGCGGTCGCCTCGGGGCTGTACGTCGGCTTCAGCAGGCTCATCGACCTCATGGTGGGTTCGTCGAGCCCTCGGACGGCCGCTGGCTTCATCTGCGCCTCGATCTTCCTGATCCCCGGCTTCCCGCTGGTCACCGCCGGGTTGGACCTGACCCGGATCGACCTCGAAGTCGGCATTCCCCGGCTCGTCTATGCCGGCATGGTGGTGCTCGCGATCACCATCGGGGTCTGGCTGGTGGCCGGCCTGTCCGGGGTGTCGCCTGACCCCGTCCCAGCCTTGGAGGGTCCGTCGGCTCTGGTCTGGAGCGCCCTGATCGCGGCCAGCTTCTTCGCCGTCTTCGGCTGGGCGACGATGTTCAACTCGCCGTTGTGGGTGGCCGTGGCCTCGGGCGTCGTCGCGATGGCCGGAAACGCCCCGAGGCTGGTCATGCTGCAGAACGGGGTGAAACCCCACGTCGCGACCTTCATCTCGTGTTTCCTGATCGGGCTGGGTTGTGCACTCGTGGCACGGCTGTTCTCGATGCCGAAGATCATCATGACGGTGCCAACGGTGCTGGTGTCGATCCCCGGTTCGTCGGCGC
>JBAVKY010000157.1:0-9254 GCA_049688555.1 Propionicimonas sp. | reverse complement strand
CCGGTAGCGCGTCCGACACCGGCAACATCGCCAGGCACGTCCGCAAGGAAGCCCAGAACCAGGTGATCAAGTCGCGCCTGAAGGATCCCGACGATGAGCTTGAACTGGTGATCGTCAAGGACATGATGCTCACCGGCTACGACTCCCCGCCGCTGCACACCCTCTACCTCGACCGTCCGCTCAAGGGCGCCCTGCTCATGCAGACCCTTGCCCGGGTGAACCGCACCTTCCGGGGCAAGGACGCGGGCCTGCTGGTCGCCTACGCACCGCTGGTGGAGAACCTGACCGCAGCCCTGGCCGAGTACACCAAGAGTGACCAGCAGCAGCGTCCGCTCGGCAAACAGGTGGACGAGGCGATCGAACTCGCGCGAACCCTGGTCGCCCAGCTCGATGCGCTGGTCGCCGGGTACGACTGGAGGGCCAAGCTCGGCGGGCCCAAGGGCTGGCTCAAAGCTGCGCTCGGGCTGGTGGCCTGGCTGCGCAACCCGCAGAACTCGGGCAACCAGGTGGGGGAAGGCGAGGTGGGCCTCGGTGGACGCTACCGCGACCTCGCCAGTAAGTTGGGCCGGGCCTGGGCGCTCTCGGCGGGCGCGGACAACCTTGCTGACATCGCGGACCGGGTGCGCTTCTACGAAGAGGTCCGCATCTGGATGGCCAAGTACGACGCCGCCGAGAGGGCAGCGCGCGGCGAGCCGATCCCCGACGAGGTGGCGCGGCTGCTGCGCCAGCTGGCTTACGAAGCCACTGGCTCGGACGAGGTGATCGACATCTACGCTGCGGCCGAGATTTCGCCACCCAACTTCGGCGACCTCACGCCGGCGGCGCTGGCGCAGGCGCAGCAGTCGTCCAACCCGCACCTGGCCATCGAGGCCCTGCGGGATGCCATCCTGGCCGAAGCTGCCCGGGCCTCAGGGGCGAGCCTGGTGCGGCAGCGGGCGTTCAGCGAACGGCTCAGCGAACTGATGCAGCGCTACACCAACTCCCAGCTCAGCGCCGCCGAGGTGCTCCTGGAGCTGTATGAGATGGCCAAGGACATCGCCGAGGAGGCCAGGCGGGGTGAGCAATTCGATCCGCCGTTGGCGCCCGACGAGCTGGCCACCTATGACGCGATCGCCGATAACGAGTCAGCCATGGAAGTGCTTGGGCAAGACGTTCTCGCCAACATCGCCAGGGACCTGGTCAGGCTGATGCGTGCGGATGTGAGGGTCGATTGGACCGTCCGCGAGGACGTCCGCGCTTCGCTGCGCGCCAAGATCAAGCGGCTGCTGCGAAAGTACAAGTACCCGCCGGACCAAGCCGAAGGTGCCGTCAAGCAGGTCATCGAGCAGATGGAGATCCTTGCGCCCGGGGTCGGGACGGGGGGCGGCTCGTGACGGGATCGGCGGCTCGCCAGCGTCTTGTGGGCCCGGTGTTTGCAGCCCTCCCCGGGTGGGGATTGCTGCGCGCCGGCGATACCTCGTTTTGGCCCTTCTTTGGGGCCCGCCAGACTGGGCTCATGGCTGGGCGATGCGCCGGAAGGGGCAGGTAAATGGAGTTTCCGAACGCCGGCCCAGTCCTCTTGCGCGATTCGCTTGACGTTGCGAGCTTGGTCGCCTATTTGCGCCGGGGAAGCCGCGCTCGCCCTGTATTGGTGCTGACTGTCGCCCCCGGAAAGGCTGCGCCGTTTGCGTCGGCGGACGACATGGCGCATGCAGGTCGTGGACGTCTCGACGTCGTGACGATCCCGAGCGACGAGTTGACTCGAGCGCTCACGAACGCCTTGGACGATCCGAGAGCAGGGGTCTTCCAAGGTGCATGCAGGGTGTACCCGGTCGGTGTCGATTGGGAGACCAACCCCATGGCTGTGCCGCTGCGAATGGCGCGCAATCCGGCCGAGATAGCTGACCTGCCCCAGAAGATCGTGGGGGATGTGCGGCGGGAGCTGGAGAGGGCCGCGAGCCCCGAGAAGACTTCTTCACAGGGGGCATCGTCAGACTCCGCGGCTCCGAGGGCCTTGGTCACAGCGATGCCAAGTCCTTCGGTGGCGCCTCTTCCGGTCGAGATTTCGTTACCCAACGATGCCGAAGCTTTGGGTCGGTATCTGCGCAGCGCGTCGCGGTCCGGGCCGGCTGTAGTCGTGTCGAGGGCCACAGGGGCGAGCATGGCCTGGCCCGACGTGACTCGGCTCCGCAAGGATCTCGCTGGTCTGGCGGAGGTCTTTGAGATCGTCGGCATGGATGCGAGTTGGGCTTTCAGCCGGGCGGTGCCCGACATGTGTCAGGTCTACGGCGGCGCGAGCCGTGTGTACCCGCCAGGTACGGAGTGGGAACTCGACCCCTATCAATCCCCGCTGAGGTTCGCCTACGGGAAGAGCGAGCGCGAGTCGGTCACCCGGAAGCTCATTGCGGATGCGATGGGGATGGCATCGACCGGTTCCCTGACGGTGCAGGCCAGGCGCGCAGCGCGCGCGGTAGTGGTCGGTGAGGTTGAAGGCATCGCTGGGGAGCGCGCATGGGTGAGGCTTAGCGGGCAGATTCCTGGGGTGCTTTGGCCAGAACTGGTGGAGCCCGGACTGCCCGCCGAGCGACTGTTCGCCAGGCACATGCGAGTCGAAGGCGAGCTCGATCCCGATAGCCGTCGGATCGACGTCCAGGAGATGCGCCGAAAGCCGGATGAAGCGGTCGCGGGCTACCAGCCCGGCGACACCATTTTGGTGCGGGTTGTCAGCGTGACCGGTCAGAGTTGCGCTGTCGAGCTCTTCCCGGGATATGAGTGCAGCATCCCTTCCGAGTACGTGGCGGACGAGCCCACCGACCTGCGAGCCCTCATGACTGTCGGCGAGGTCTTGCCGGCCTGGTTCGGGGGGCTCGACGAGGCCACTGGCGAGTGGCTGCTGTCGGTACAAGATGCGGCTGATCCGGCCGACGCCGTACCGGCCCCGAGCATTCTGGCAGGTGGGCCTCCCTGGCTATTGCCTGCACCCACCGGCATACCAGAGGTCAACGAATCCGCCGCCTTGCTTGAGATGGGCGACGAAGGGGGTGAGTCGACCGCAGAGTTGTCCACGTCCTTCGTGGACGCGCTGAAGCGTGACAATGACCAACTGGTTTCGCTCCTGAAGCGGTCCCAGGCTCGCATCGATTCGCTTGAAGGGCAGCTCAATGCCACTCGAACCAAGCTTCGCGAAGCCGTCCGGCGAAAGTCGAGGGCAGGGATCGCCGCTCCTGACGACGGACGCCTCTTCGAGAGCAAGAAGGACCAGCTCGACTTTGAGATCAGGCAGGCGTGGGCCCGGATGACCCAACCGGCCGAGAAGGCGGAGCTGCCCCTCAAGCGTTGGACTCACAGCGCTCACTTCTTCGACACCCTCCAGGATGTTGAGGGGGTGTCCCGAGAGAAGGTCGTCGAGGTCATCGTCCACGTACTCACAGGCAGAGACGCGGAATTGGCCTCGCGGGAGCGCCACCAGTTGCGCACAGGCAAGGGCGGTGACGACCCGCCCGTGGTGCGTGCGGGCGGGGAACCTTGCTGGCGAGTCAGTCTTCAGTCGAACGCCCCGAGCGCTCGAAGGCTGCACTATTGGTCGTGTTCGGACGGGTCTGTCGAGCTCGGTAGCATCCGCGTCCACGACGACTTTCGGCCGTGAGCCCAGTCACCAATGGACGCCCACGTGATCCACGATCACTCGGCTGTTGAGGCGATCTAGCGCGAAGTACACCCGCCCGCAGGCCCAGGGGGCGACCCCATCATTCACCTTGATGTGAGGAGTGCGGTCGTAGCTCACGCCTTCCAGCCTGAAGGTCCGGAACTTCCTTGGCATCTCGTCGTCTTGAAGGGAGATCCGTAGATCGAAGTTCTCGCGGACCCATGTGTCGAGATGTCCGATCGCCAGATCGCCACCAGAGTAGATCGCCGCCGACACGCGAGCGAGCTTCACCAAGCTCTCCCGCATCTCGGACGGTGTGGGGTAATTCGCGGCCTCTCAACGTCTGGCTTCTCTGGTGGGGCGGTGCGTAGAGGACCTGCATGTGCGTTGCTCCCTCGCGCAGCTTCGTCGCGCCGAGTCACTACGAAGGCAACGACGTCCGACCAGTTGATTGTTGCGCAGCAACAGATCCAACGGGCGGCTTCCTTGGACGCGCCCCAACGCTGTGGAGACCCTTCGACGTGCGCCGGGTTCGGCGGGATGCGGACTGTTGCCTCACCTAGTGGGAGCTACGAAACGCTTCGCACCGGGGTGCCGGGATTTCCGGTGGACGCCAGGCGGATCCGGCCGCAAGAGCTGCGGGCGCGTTGTCGACTGCGTGGGCGTAGGGCGGCTGCACATCGGCGGTGTGCGGGGGTCGACGTTCCACGCGCGGACGAGCTAGAGCAGGGCAGACCGGAGAAGCGCCGACGGCAGTTGCGACAGGTCGGCAATGCGCTCGACTCCGACTTTCCACTCCGCTGACCGCTGGGCCGAGACCACCCGGAGGGGACGGCACGTCACCCGGCCCGTCGACTACGTCGCCGAGTCGGTCGAACTCGGCTATGCCTCAACCACGCACGTTGTCGAGGCCGAGGACGGCCGCGCGTCCCTGGAGCCTGCCGATGGCCACCGTGGAGTGATCCACGGCGGTGACGCGCCACCCTTTGCTGGCGAGCCAGATCGCGTGGCGGCCTTCCCCGCAGCCGAGGTCGAGGGCCTGCCCCTTGCGAACCTTGTGAAGCGGCTGCATCACGAACTGGCTCGGTTCGAGGTCCCAGACTTGCGAGGCGGCGTAGCGGGCGTCCCACATTGAAGAGCTCACAGGTTCTCCTTGCCTGTCGCCGACAGCGTAGGAGCGCGGTGTAACGCGGGATTGACGCTCATGTTTCAGTCAGTTCGTCCCCGGTTACAGCTGAGCACGGGCATCGAGATGCTCGGCGCCGCGAGGCATGGCGCCGCGAAGGCAGGGTTGATGAATGTCGACAGTACAACCGTGCCCTGTTCGAATCCTCGCCGAGGCTGCAGCCGGACGCCGGCCCGACGCCTCCTCGGCTGGGTGAGGGGGCGTGTGGTGGAGTGGAGGCGCACCCCTCCTTGGCGCCCCCACTCCGGTCTGTGCACGGCGACCTCTGGCCGATCCCAAGTCAGTTGCCCGACTTCGACCACGAGTAGGTCTCGTCGTTGACTTCGGTGGCGATCCGTACTGCCTTTCGGCCGTCCGCGAAGGCCACCCAGCCGGTTCGGCACTTGCCGGGCTTCAACTTCGCGCTGTCGTAGGTGTACACCGGGAACTCCGGGGTCCGGTAAGCCCCGTAGAGGTCATATTGGCCGTAGGTCTTGTCCTCGGCGTACAGGCCGAGGCCTTGGGCGCTCATCTCGTCGATGGTGTCGCTGCCCTTGTTGTGCCTACCCTGCTGTGCGGGCCGAACGATTCCTCGCTGCTCCTATCCCGGACATGCGCCCGAACCAGGAGGAGTCCTTCGAGGGGGCTGCCTATCCCGCAAGGTTGCGTGCTCACAGAGCGGCCGCGGAGTCCCGTCACCTCGCCAACCTCCGCGACACCCTCCTTCCCCACCTCATGTCTGGCCGAATCACCGTCAGCAAAGCTGAGCAGCGCCTCGAGGAGGTCGTGTGATGGCTGATTATGACCTTCGCCGCGACGAACACCCTTCTATAGTTAACCGGTCGGGTTAATTATGGATGGTGAGGAGGTGGGGCGATGAGCATAGTTTTCGGGGAGGACCCAATCCGGGCCGAGGTGGAGGCCATCCTGGAGGCCTTGCAGACAGGGGTCGAGGTTGACGACGCGGTCGAACGGCAGTTCGTCGACCTCAAGGAGGAGCACGGTAGACGCGACAAAGCAGGTGCAATCCTTCCCGGACAACAGCAGAACGAGGAGGCGGCAAAGCGGCTGCTAGAAGCGGCCGCCTGCATGGCCAACACCCCGGGCGGGGGAGCGCTTGTCGTCGGCGTGTCCAACGCCGGAGACTTGATCGGCACCCGTCTCAACGTCGAATGGCTGCGAGCCCGAATCTGGGAACTCTCGGGCGGGCACCTCACCCTGGATGTAGCGGAGGCGACCGTCGGCTCAACCCGACTTCTCGTACTCCGGGCGCCTCAGGCGGTGGAACCGATTCGGGTAAACGGAAAGCTCCGCTGGCGTGTGGGCACCAAATGCGTGGAGGTAGACGCGAATACTTGGCACGCCAAAAGGATGGCAGTGCTCAACTACGACTGGTCGGCGGACGAATCTCGCATCCCTGTGGAGGATGTCCGGCCGTCCGCGCTGGCCGTGGCTCGAGATCTCCTGCGAGATTCGGGTGAGGAACATGCCCTGGAGCTGGGACGCGATTCGGACACCAACCTGCTTCGGCGGCTCAACGTCATCACCACTGACGGCTTCCTGACCAACGCTGGCGTGCTGGCCTTCGTCGGCAGGGATCACCCCTGCCTCGACTACATCCGGCGGGCCCGGGCAGGGGACGACTCCCTGAGTCGGATCCGGCGGTCGGGAAGGTCTCTGCTCGAAGAGCTCGTTGAAGTCTTCCAGACTGTCGATGCCAATACCTCCACGGTCCACCTACCTGAGGGGCTGGTCGTGGGCCAGCATCGCGAAATCCCTCGGCGGGCGGCGCGTGAGGCGATCGTGAACGGGGTGGCGCACCGGGAATGGGGCATAGCCGAGCCGACGATTGTTGAGCATGTCGGGCGACTCCTACGCGTGACGAGCCCGGGTGGATTCTTCGGTGGGGTCACTGCGGACAACATCATCACGCACCCTTCCCGTTCGCGGAACAAGGCGCTCGCCGAGCTTCTGGCGGCCCTGAGGGTCGCCGAGCGTGAGGGCGTTGGCGTGGACAGGATGGTGACAGACATGGTCAGCGTGGGGCATCCGGCGCCCGAGATCCAGGAAGTGGCTGGACCCTACGTGCGGGTGTCACTGGTCGGCGACGACTTGGACACCAACTGGATCGCCTGGCTCCGATCGATAGAGCCCGGCACGGAGGCCGAGGACCTGAACTCTCTGCTGATCCTGCGGCGCCTCGTCGACGTTGGGTGGATCGATGCAGGCTCCGCAGCGCCCCTAATCCAGGACACCTTGGCCGTCGCCAAGGGAGCCATCGCGAAGCTGGCACGCGCGCGAATGAGAGCATTCCCATTGATCGCGCCCGTAGAGGGCGCGCCCGCGCAAGCGCACGTGCCTTGGCGGCTCCAACACGTCGCCCGATTGAGTCTAGAACTGCTCGACGCCCAGTCTGATCGCACGCGAGCCTGGCCGTCCCGCGAAGCGGTAGCGACCTCCTACGCTGCGGCTCGGGGACGGATCAGTTCAACCGAGTTGGGCTCCTTGGTCAACGCGTCGCCAACCAACATGGGTTCGACTCTCAAGGGTTTGGAGGATCAGGGCTTGCTGGAACCGGCGTGGCCGTCCCGCCGTGGCCAGGGCTTCTACTACAAGTACGTGGGAGGTGCCTGATGACTCGGGTTCACCGCACGAAGGGTCGAAGATGGCATTGATCAGCGAAGCCGAGTGGGAACGCACGGCCCTGGAGGTCCTGGCCGAACAGGGCTGGGAGCCGACGACCGGCGCCCAGATCGCCGGCGAGCGGGCGTCGCTGGCCGACATCATCCTGGTCGACCACGTCCAGGCCGCCGTCCGCACGCTGAACCCGACCGTTCCGGAGCTGTACCTGCGCCAGGCGGTCTCCGAGATCCTCACGCCGTCCAGCCAGGATGCGATCACGGAGAACCGGCGGCTGCACGAGTACCTCGTCCACGGCTACCGCGGCGTCACCTGGATCGACCACGACGGGCTGGAGCAGAACCCCACTATCCGCCTGATCGGCTGGGAGCCGGCCGACAACGACTGGCTGGCGGTGCAGCAGGTGAAGATCGCCGACGCCGAGCACCACCGGCGCTTCGACATCGTCTGCTACCTCAATGGACTTCCGGTCCTGATCGTCGAGCTCAAGCAGGCGGGCCTCGCCCACGCGGATCTAGCCGCTGCCCACGCTCAACTGAGGACGTACCTGGCCGAGTTCCCGCTGGCCTTCCGCGCCTGCGTGGGCACCGTCATCTCCGACGGCATCACGGCCAGTTACGGCACCCCGTTCACCCAGCTGCACCACTTCGCGTCCTGGAACGTCGACGACGAAGGCGAGCCGTTGACCCTGGGCGAGAGCATCGAGGACACCGACTACGACACCCCGCTGGAGATCACGTTCAACGGTCTGGGCAACCAGCTGCGGTTCCTCGACCTGCTGCGCCACTTCACCGCCTTCGACGCCGACGAGACCGGGCTGGCCAAGCGGATCGCCAAGCCCCACCAGTACTTCGCCGTGCGCAAGGCCGTGGGACGCACCATCCACGCGGCCAGTTCCAACGGCAAGGCCGGCGTGGTCTGGCACACCCAGGGCTCGGGCAAGTCGATGGAGATGGAGCTGTACGCCAACCTGGTGCTCCGCGACCCGCACCTGCTCAACCCCACCATTGTGGTGATCACGGACCGCCGCGAGCTCGACGGCCAGCTCTTCCAGGGCTTCGCTAGGAGCACGCTGCTGCCGGAGAAGCCGATCCAGGTCACCACTCGCGCCCAGCTGCGCGACGAGCTCACCCAACGCACCAGTGGTGGCATCCTGTTCACCACGCTGCAGAAGTTCAACCGGACCCTTGAGGAGCGCCAGTCCGGGGCCGACCACCCGCTGCTGAGTGATCGGCGCAACATCGTCGTGGTGGTCGACGAGGCCCACCGTAGCCACTACGACGACCTTGACGGCTACGCCAAGTTCCTCCGCGACGCGTTGCCCAAGGCCACCCTGATCGCGTTCACCGGTACCCCGATCAGCGACGTGGAGCGGAACACCCGCACCGTGTTCGGCGACTACATCGACATTTACGACCTCACCCGCGCGGTCGCCGACGGGGCCACCGTCCCGGTGTACTTCGAGCCCCGGCTGGTGAAGGTCGCCTTCGCCGATGACGTCAGCGCCGACGATCTCGACCGTGCCGCCGACGAGATGACGGTTGGCCTGGACGATATCGAGCGCGACAAGGTGGAGAAGTCCGTCGCGGTGATCAACGCCGTCTACGGTGCGCCGGCTCGGCTGGCCACGCTAGCAGCCGATCTGGTCGCCCACTGGGAAACCCGGCGGGACCGGATGCGTCCCTTGATCGACGGCCCGGGCAAGGCGATGATCGTCGGCGCCACCCGACAGATCTGTGCCGACCTGTACGACCAGGTCATCGCGCTGCGTCCCGAGTGGCACTCCGACGCCATCGAGTCCGGCGGGATCAAGGTGGTCTTCTC
>JBAVKY010000156.1:0-2429 GCA_049688555.1 Propionicimonas sp. | reverse complement strand
CTGGAGACCCTCGAACGAGCGCAGGTCGAAGCAGCCCAGATCATCGCTCAGGCCGAAGAGAAGGCGTCCTACCTGGCGAGTACGGCTCCGGTGATGGAAGAGGCCCGGCGCAAGGCCCATCTGCTGGAAGTGAAGGCGGTTGGCGAGACCGAGGCGCTGAAGCGCGAGGCCGACACCTACGTGGACGCCCGCATCGCCAGCTTCGAAGCGGCGCTGCAGAAGACCCTCGCGCAGGTGGCAACGATGCGCGCCCGACTCTCCAGCAGGTCGTCCCTCGAAGCCGGCGAAACCCAGGCGCTGCCGCGGCAGGACGCCTGACAGGTCGGCGTTTTGGCCACAGCCCCGCCGCCACGGTAGAGTCATCCCTTGGTTATGACGCTGTCACGCCACCGATGAAGGGACTGTCGTGCCTCACCGCCATCCCGACCCTCGCTCCGGGTTAATCCTGGACACCCATGAACTGGGGCGCAGGGCCGGCGGAATGAAGCAGGTCACGCGGGTCGTCGAAGCACCGGAGGGCATTGGCATCGACATGATCGGAGTACCACCCGGCTCACCCATCAGCCTCGACCTCAGTGTCGAGTCGGTGGTGGAGGGGGTGCTGGTCACCGGAACCGCCGAGGTCCGCCTCGAGGGGCAGTGCGCACGGTGCCTGGAGGCGATCGCGGATGTCACCGAGATCGATCTGCAGGACCTGTTCTGTCACCCCGACAAGGAGTTGGACGATCCGGAGGCCAGCCGCATCGAGGAAGCACTGATCGACCTCGAACCCCTGCTGCGTGACACCGTGGTGCTCGACCTGCCGTTCACGCCACTGTGTCGTCCGGACTGTGCGGGGTTATGTCCCAGGTGTGGGGCCAACCTCAATCGGGAGCCAGACCACAGCCATGCCAACGCCGCCGATCCTCGGTGGGCGGGCCTGGCGACGTGGACGCAAGCTGACTGATCGAACCGACCTGACCCGCACCTGCGGGCCGAAGACCAAGGAGTAACGCCGTGGCCGTTCCGAAGCGGAAGATGTCCCGCAGCAACACGCGGGCCCGCCGTTCGCAGTGGAAGACCTCTGCGCCCACGCTGGTCACCTGCGCCAACGCGGCGTGCCAGGCCAAGCACCTGCCGCACACCGCCTGCCCCGAGTGCGGCCAGTACGGCCCGCGGGCCAGTCGCCGCCAGGTCGTCGCACTCTGAGAGAGCGGCGGACAGCGGCGTGAGTCGCGCACGAGAGCTGCTGGTGGAGCTGGGCATCGAGATCGATCCTCAGCTCTATCTGCTGGCCCTGACGCACCGTTCGTACGCCTACGAGAACGGCGGCCTGCCTCACAACGAACGCCTCGAGTTCCTCGGCGACGCCGTGCTCGGGGTGGTCGTCACTGAGTACCTCTACCGCACCTTCCCGGACCTTCCGGAAGGCCGGCTCGCCAAGTTGAGGGCTGCCGTGGTGAATTCGCATTCGCTGGCTGAGGTTGCAGGTTCACTCGGTCTGGGTGACGAACTGTTGCTGGGCCGCGGCGAGATCACCACCGGCGGCAACCGCAAATCCTCCATCCTTGCCGATTCCCTGGAAGCTCTGTTCGGGGCCGTGCTGATCTCGGCCGGACCAGCGGCTGCCGAGCGGCTACTGCATCACCTCTTCGACCCACTGGTGGACAACGCTGCCACCGTCGGAGCCGGCCTGGACTGGAAGACGAGCCTGCAGGAGTTGTGTGCGCGACTCGACTTCGGTCTCCCGTGGTACGACATCAGCGAGACCGGCCCCGATCACGACAAGCGCTTCGATGCTGTCGCAGTCGTGGGGGATGCCCGTTTCGAGCCCGGGCACGGACGTTCGAAGAAGCAGGCCGAGCAACGAGCCGCCGAAGCGGCCTTTCGGCAGCTGTCCCCAGCCGACGCCTGATGCCAGAACTCCCCGAGGTCGAGGTGGTACGCCTCGGCCTTGCCGCCGTCCTGCCGGGACGCACGGTTGCCGCGGTCAGCGTCCTGCATCCCCGGTCCGTCCGCCGGCAACCCGGCGGGTCGCAGGACTTCGCCGCCGGCCTCGTCGGACGGGTCCTCGGACTCCCAGCGCGACGGGGCAAGTTCCTCTGGATACCGCTGGACGATGCTGACGCCCTGGTCGCTCATCTGGGCATGAGTGGGCAGTTTCGGTTGGATGCCCCAGGCGCAGCCCTGCCGAGGAATACCCGGGTGGTGATGCGGTTCGAGCAGGACGGTCCTGAGCTGCGGTTCGTCGACCAGCGGATGTTCGGCGGGCTCTGGCTTTCTCCGCAGGGAGCGGACGCGCCCGCCGAACTGGCCCACATCGCCGCCGACCTGTTCGACCCTGAACTCGATGTGACCCGCCTCGTTGCCCGAATCCGACGGCGCCGCAGCGCCATCAAGCGAGTGCTGCTCGACCAGTCGATCGTCTCGGGCATCGGGAATATCTACGC